>CAIJNA010000103.1 GCA_903821805.1 uncultured Campylobacterota bacterium
AGAAAATAGGCATTTCAATATATATATCATCATCATGTCGAATAAAGTTTGCGTCTTCTTTAACTTGAATACTTATATACAAATCTCCTCTAGTACCGTCTGGGTAAATATTTCCTCTTCCTCCGACTCTCATTCTGTTTCCTGTGTTTATACCTTCAGGAATAACTACTTCAAAACTATCAGAAACTTCCTCGTATCCCTTACTTGAACATTTTGAACATCCTTGAGATGCAGATTGACCACTTCCATTACATGTTGGGCATGTTTGTGCAAAAGTCATAAAACCTTGTCTCATATGAACTTGTCCTTGGCCATGGCAAGTTTTACAAGTATTTAGTTTTCCATCTTTAGCTCCAGTTCCTTTGCAAGAATCACAAGCCTTTTTGTATTTATATTTAATCTCTTTTTTTACACCAAATATTGCTTCATTAAATTCTAAAACAACTCTAACTTCTGTATCAATATTATATTTGTATTGTTTTTGTGAAGATCTACGTCCTCCACCAGAGCCACCAAACATACCTTCAAAAATAGAGCTCAAATCATCAAAACCACCAAATCCAGAACTTCTTCCAGGATTACCTTCTAGACCTTCTTTTCCGTATCTATCATAAATTGATTTTTTCTCTTCGTCACTTAATACTTGGTAGGCTTCATTCACTGCTTTGAAATTTTCTTCAGCTTCTTTATCACCTTGATTTTTATCAGGATGATATTTCATAGCCATTTGTCTATATGCTTTTTTTATTTCGCTCTTATCAGCATTTTTTGAAACCTGTAAAATTTCGTAATAACACATATTTATCATATTTATCCTTGATTCGATTCCATAAAATTATGGAAATATTATTTTTGATTTTTTAATAGGTCGCGATTTTATCTTGTTTTAGTTATAATCGACCTTATATTTTTTTAATAACTGGAGCAATAATTGTCTAAAAAAGGTCTTGATAAATTTTATAATTTAGTTGAAAGTTTTGAAAATCTTCCATCTATTGGAAAGAAATCAGCACTACGACTTGCTTATCATATAGTTTATGAAAATACTTACAGTGGATTAAAATTAGCGCATAGTATAGAAAATGCAATTGTATCAATAAAAAAATGTACAATATGTAATTCAATGAGCGAACATGAAGTATGTGATATTTGCCTAGACACTGACAGAATAACAAATAGCCTTTGCATAGTTCAGTCAGCCAAAGATATTTTTAATATTGAAGATTCAAAACAATATAACGGAATATATTTTGTGCTAGAGCATCTTGATGAAGAAAATCTTGATAAATTAAAACACATCATTAAAAACAACAAGACTGACAATATTTTATTTGCAATAACACCTAGTCTTTCAAATGATGCATTTATTCTTTACATTGAAGATAAATTAAAATCATACAATATAAAATTTACAAAAATAGCTCAAGGCGTTCCAACTGGTGTAAGCTTGGAGAATGTAGATATATTATCATTATCAAAAGCTATAAAATGTAGTGTGGATATCTAAAATAACTCTCTTAAGAAAAAATTAGCTAATATTAACTCTTAAAATAACACCTAAATTCAAAAATACGGATAAAAATGCAACAAAATCAAACAGAAAATAAAACAAACAATAACAACACTAAAGTATTCAAAGAACTTGAAGATTCTTCAAGTTTTGCATCAAAAATTAATGAAATGTTTTTGTTACAAAAAAAACTAAATGATAATACAAATGGTTTAAATTGGGAGCTATGTGTAAATAAATTTGGTAAAGAAATTAATTGGTTAAGATGTATTCACATGGAAGTTGCTGAACTTATCGAATCAACGCCATGGAAACATTGGAAAAATATATCTTCAGATTCTGATTTAGAAAATATTAAAATTGAACTAGTTGATATTTGGCATTTCATAATGAGCTATCTTCTGCAAGAAACAAATATCCCTCAAGCAGTTAAATTAACAAACGATCTTTGTAGATATGAAGTAAATCCAAAAGATTCTGTTGACATAGCCTCGCTAGTTACTGCAAGCGAGCAGTTATCATTTATCTCATTATCAATTCAAACAGGAAATACATCTTCTCAAGCTACTAATGAAATGCTAATTTCTCAATTCTTTAAAACATGCAAAATTGCTGGATTATCATTTTCAACATTACAAAAAATGTATATTGGAAAAAACTGTTTAAATAAATTTAGACAAGATAATGGTTATAAGGAAGGTACTTATAAAAAAATATGGATTTATTCTAATGTTAGCGAAGAAGATAATGTTGCTATGATGAAAATTATAGAAAGATCTGAAAATATATCTTTCGATGCAGTTTATCAAGAATTGCAAACAGTTTACAAATCAACAAAATAGAAATATAAAGAAAAGCTTTTTAAGATATTTACTATCTAAAAAGTTTTTTTAATTCATTTTCTATTTTAGTTTTTGTTATGTCACACAATTTCATGGATTGCAAAATTTCTTTTGCTTTACAATCTGGAGCAAATCCAAGTGAGGCCATAAGTCTTACGGCTCTAACTAGTCTAAAATTATCTTCAGCAAATTTTGTTTCATCAACAACTCGTAAAATTTTATTTTCTATATCTACAAGTCCATTGCAATAATCGTATAGTTTTTCTTCGTTTAAGCTATACATTAAGCTATTGCATGTGAAGTCTCGTCTTAAAATTGCTACTTCTGGATTATTTTCCAGCTTCATCTTAAATCCATGATAACCTTCACCTGTTTTTAATTCTCGCCTTGGTAAAGAAATATCAATTCCATCAAAGTTATAAACAAAAAATTCTTTAGATAAAGGTTTAGCGCCAATCTTGTCCATCAACTTTGTAAACACTTCTTCATTTAAATCATAGATTTCGATATCAATATCATCGCATTCGATTCCGATTATTTGATCTCTTAAAAAACCTCCAACAATAAAAATTCTATTTGTAAATGGTGAAAAAAATGTTTTAATGTAATTAATTTTATATTCTTGTTCTTTTGTTAGCTTAAGAGCAAAGTGAATAGTTTCAGACATGAGATCTTGTTTTTTATTGTTTATTAGCATTGTACCCCTAAAAATATTTGTACATAATTGTATTAGATTAATAATATTTATAAGATAAATAGTATTAACAAGTTTAAGTATTTAGGATGTACAATTCATTCTTACACAAAATATAACCTATTCAAAAATACGAAAGTGAGATTCTATTGCAATCAGAAGATATCAAGATAATATTTTTCAGCTTTGTAGCACTTATCTTATCGGGTGCATTATTACTTATGCTACCATTTGCTCACAACGGGGAACTTGATTTTGTAGACGCTATATTTACTTCAACTTCTGCTGCATGTGTTACTGGTTTGATAGTTAAAGATACCCCTGCTGATTTCACAACTTTTGGACATATTATTATTTTATTACTTATTCAAATTGGCGGTATTGGATACATGACTGCTGTAACTTTTATGGCTGTAATGCGAGGTAAAAGATTAAATTATCGTGATAGATTAATCCTCAAAGAATCCCTAAATTATCCAGGTATGAGTGGGATTTATAAGTTTCTAAAAATTGTTTTTGCTAGTATTATTATCATTGAAATAACTGGAACAATTATTTTGGGAATTAGATTTTGGTTTGATATGCCATTTCTTCAAGCACTTTGGTTTGGATTTTTTCATTCAGTATCTGCATTCAACAATGCTGGATTCTCATTGTTTAGCACTAATTTGATGGATTACAAAACAGATATAACTGTAAATATAACTGTTCCTATGCTTATCATTATTGGTGGCTTAGGCTATCTGGTTTTGCTAGAAATATATAATTATAGAAAAAAAGAACTAGTAAGATTGTCGACTCACACAAAAATTGTTCTATGGACTTCTGGTATCTTAATTCTTGTAGGGATGGCAATAATATTATCTTTGGAATGGAATAATCCAAAATCATTTGGCAATATGGATAGTTATGAAAAAATTCTAGCAGCATGGTTTGCTTCTGTTAATTACCGTACTGCTGGATTCAATACGATTGATTTTTCAACTTTAAATGATTCTGATTTGTTTTTCGGAACAATATTTATGATGGTCGGAGGAAGTCCTGGTGGTACTGCTGGTGGTATTAAAACTACAGTTTTAGCACTTGCTATTATAGGTGTTTGGTTTACATTAAGGGGTCAAAGTAATCCCCATATTTTCCGTCGTTCACTAATACCATATCAAATCAATAAAGCTTATGCGATAATTTTTATTGCAACATTTTATGTATTAATATCAACTGTGATTTTAAATGAGAGTGAAAAACTAAATTTCATAAGAACATTATTTGAAACATGTTCTGCGTTTGGAACAGTTGGACTATCAACAGGAAATGGTGGTGTTTTAAGCTATAGTGCACTATTTAGCGATATTGGAAAAATAAATATTGTTTTACTCATGTTAATGGGAAGAATTGGTGTATTTGCATTTACTGTTGTAATAGTTGGAAAAGCAATTCAAACTAGAATTAAATATGCAGAAGGAAAGGTTATTATATGACATATGTTGTTATTGGTTTAGGAAAATTTGGATTTCATGTTGCGCAAGGACTTGCTCAGCAAGGTGAAACTGTCATTGCAATAGACAATGAAGAAGAAAAAGTTCGTAATATTGGAGAATTTGTTCAAGATGCTATTATGCTAGATTCTACTGATGCGAAAGCATTAAAAGAAGCTGGAATAGCTGAAGCAGAAATTGCAATTGTAAGTATTGGTGAAGATTTAGAATCAAGTATTCTAACAATTATGGCACTTAAAGAGATTGGAGTAACAACTATTATTGCAAAAGCAATAACACAAGTTCATGGTCAAATATTATCAAAATTAGGTGCAGCTAAAGTAATTTATCCAGAAATGGAATCAGCAAAAAAACTGGTTAAAAAAATGGTTACAAATATGAACTATGAAACAATTGACTTATCAATAACAATGAAAGTTGCAAAAATGAATGTTCCAGAATTCTGGATTGGTACTTCAATCTTATCTGAGAGTTTTGAATCTGATTATGGCGTGAAACCTATTGCTTACAAGCATCAAGGTGAATGGCATACATCATTTGAAAAAGATGACATTTTAGAAAAAGGTGACATTTTGGTTGTTCTTGGGAATAGCAATAATATATCTAATTTAAGTAAGAAAATATAATCTATTAATCAAGAATTGAAATAGCTTATTAAAAAGATGAAGCTACTACTTCACCTTTTTATAATAGTTTATTAAATATTTGAAGCGATTATATCGCCCATTTTAGAAGTATTTACAACTTCGATAGCACCAAAGGCTGCCAAATCTTTTGTTCTAAATCCATCTTTCATTGCTTTTTTAATTGCGTTATCTATTGCATCTGCAGCTTTATCTTCTCCAAATGAATATCTAAGCATCATACTTGCACTTGAAATTGTTGCTATTGGATTTGCAATTCCCATACCAGCAATATCAGGAGCTGATCCATGAATAGGCTCATAAACAGCTGTTTTTAATCCTGTTGAGGCAGATGGTAAAAGTCCTATACTTCCACTAAGCATTGATGCTTCATCACTTAAAATATCTCCGAAAATATTTCCAGTTAGCATAACATCAAATTGTCTAGGATTTGCAATTAATTGCATAGCTGCATTATCAACATACATATGAGTCAATTCTACATCTGGATATTGAGCCCCTATTCTAATTACAGTATCTCTCCAAAGTTGACTAACATCAAGAACATTTGCTTTATCAATACTACAAACTTTTTTTCCTCTTTTTAGCGCCAATTTAAATGCCACATGAGCTATTCTTTCAATCTCAGGAACAGTATAAACCATAGTATTCCATCCTTTAAACTCATCTTTCCCCTTAGGCTCACCAAAATAAATACCACCAATTAGTTCTCTAACAACCATGATATCAACACCTTGAATAACAGATGGCTTCAAACTACTTGCGTCAACTAGCTCATCATAGACCATTGCTGGTCTAAGGTTTGCAAATACACCCATCTCTTTTCTGAATCTTAAAAGTCCAGATTCTGGTCTCAGTTCTCTTGGAAGACTATCCCATTTAGCTCCACCAATGGCACCAAACAGGCACGCATCAGAAGCTAATACGCCATCAACAGTTTCTTGCGGAAGTGGATTTCCAGTTGCATCGATAGCACAACCACCCATTAAAAATTCATTATATGAAAAGCCAATGTCAAATTTTTTTCCAACAACATTTAGGACTTTTATAGCCTCATCAACTATTTCCGGACCTATTCCATCACCTTTAATTATTGAGATATTATAATTTGCCATGTGCTTCCTTTTTTGCAAAGTTCATTAAGCCACCATCAGCTAATAATTCTTGCATAAATGGTGGAATTGGAGTGAAATTGTAAGTTTTTTGAGTATCAATATTTTCAATCGTACCGCTACTTAAATCAACCGAAATAAGCTCGCCTTCTTTTATTTCTAAACTTTCTGGTAATTCAAATATTGGCAATCCCATATTAAATGCATTTCTATAAAAAATTCTAGCAAATGATGGTGCAATAATAGCAGCTACACCAGCGGCCTTTAGAGCTATTGGAGCATGTTCTCTACTGCTTCCGCAACCAAAATTTTCTCCAGCAACAATAATATCCCCTGCTCTAACTTTAGTTGCAAACGTAGGATCTGCATCTTCCATAACGTATTTTGCTAAGTGATGTGGGTAACTACTATTTAAATATCTTGCAGCAATGATTAAGTCGGTATCAATATTACTACCGAAATTCCAAACTTTTCCTGTAATTTTATTCATTATTTTAATATCCTTGAAAACTAAATTTGAGGCGATTATAACCAATAGTTTATAAAAAAATAATATTTTAGGATTGAAATATAAGCAAGTTTCGGTATAATCCACGCCTAATTTCAGAGCAGATAAACAAAGGGTTCACAAATGGCAGTAAAAGATATAAATAAATCTATTGAAAAAATTATTAAAGAAAACAAAGACGATATATTAACTTACGAAAGTTTAATAAAAATATTTCCAAAAGCGCCAACAGTAATTTTGGTAAAAAAAATCCTAGCGCAAGCTCAACTGTTTAACACTACACTAATAAGCTCAAAAGAATTAGCAAAAAGATTAAATAAAAAAGAAGCAAAAAGAAAAATTGATGCAAGAGAAAAACTAAAAAATGCATCAGATGGTGAACATTTTGACCTTCAAAAAGACAAAGAACAACTTGAATGGAGTAGAAGTGACTCTCCAGTAAGAATGTATTTAAGAGAAATGGGAAAAGTTAATCTTCTAACAAAAGAAGAAGAAGTTGACATTAGCAAAAGTATGGAGCAAGGTGAAGATGCAATTTTGGATGCAATTTGTTCTGTTCCATATCTTATTGATTTTATTTTAGAGTACAAAGAGCCTCTAGTAAATCGTGAAAGAAAAGTTAAAGAATTATTTAAAAGCTTTGATGATGAAGAAGAGGAAACAGAAGATGAACTAGATGAAGATCTAGATATACCTGAAGAAGATCTAGTTGAGGAAGTTGAAGACACAGACGAAGAGAAAAAAGAGAAAAAAAATAAAAAGCTAGACAAAAGAGCTGAGAAAATTATTGAGGCCTTTAAAGAATTAGAAAAAGCCAAAAAAGAATGGATGAAGTTTATCTCTAAAGAAGAAGCTAAAGGTGATGATGAAATCGAAATGATGGTTTTTGATTTAGCTATCGCATTCAAAAAAAGAACTTTAAAAGATGCACTAGTAGATCTTGGACCTACAAGTAAATTAATTACTGAAATCGTAAAAGCTATGGAAACAACTCTGCAAAGTGATGTTGGTTTTGAGAGTGAGTTAAAAAGACTTGAATACAAGCTTCCACTGTTTAATGATACATTATTGGAAAATCACCAAAAATTATTATCAAATATTTTAAATTTAACAAAAATAGATATCATAAATCTTGTTCCAGAAGCTACAATGGTTGGAACATATATGGAAATCAAAAAATTATTCCAAACAAGAGAAGCTAGTAAAGGTGGATTTGACCTTGAAGAAGAAGAATTAAAAGATATTCTAGAGCAAATAAAATTAGGTAAAAAAATTACAGATGAAGCCAAAACAAGAATGGCAAAATCTAATCTTAGACTTGTTGTATCAATTGCTAAAAGATATACAAATCGAGGACTACCTTTCCTTGACTTAATTCAAGAGGGAAATATTGGGCTTATGAAAGCTGTTGATAAATTTGAATACAAAAAAGGATACAAATTTTCAACTTATGCTACTTGGTGGATTAGACAAGCAATCTCAAGAGCAATAGCAGATCAAGCAAGAACTATTAGAATTCCAATTCATATGATTGAAACAATAAATAGAATCAATAAAATTATCAGAAATGGTATTCAAGAAAATGGAAAAGAACCTTCGGTTGAAAAAATTGCAAAAGAAGTTGGATTGACTGTTGATAAAGTAAAACAAGTTATCAAAATAACAAAAGAACCTGTATCTCTTGATGCTCCTATTGGAACTGAAGATGATGGTAAATTTGGAGACTTTGTTGCAGATGTAAATGCACCTACTCCAATGGATGATATAATGAAAGATGACTTAAAAGCTCAAATTGACCAAATACTAGGACAATTAAACGAAAGAGAACAAGCTGTAATTAGAATGAGATTTGGTCTTTTAGAAGACGAGAGTGATAGAACACTTGAGGAAATTGGTAATGAACTTAGTGTTACAAGGGAAAGAGTAAGACAAATTGAAAGTTCGGCTATTAAAAAACTGAAACACCCAAATGTTGGTAGAAATCTTAAAAACTATGTTGAGAGCTAAGCTTTAAGCTCTCAATGATATATTCCAATAGAATATTAAACTCCCAACAAATCAAATATAATTTTCAAATACTAAACAACTTATCCCATAGGATATAAAATTTCACTATGAACCTTATCACAAGCTCTTAAAATTTCATCACTTAAAATAATATTCATTGCATCAAGAGACGGTTTAAGTTGATCTTTTGTAGTAGCTCCAATAATTGTTGAAGCTACAAAATCAAACTGTTTTGACCAAGCTATTGCAAGCGTAACTGGGTGGATATCAAAATCACTTGCTATTTTTAAATATTTTTGTGTTGAAGCTAATGTTTTATCATTTGCAAATCTTTGTGCCATAAGTCTTTGTCTTGTGTCTGTTGATTTTACATAATCACTAAATCTACCTTCCGCATGATTATCTTGATTGTATTTTCCACTCAAAACCCCACCTGCAAGTGGCGAATATGGAAGAAGTGAAATATGTTCTTTTGCAGCTAATATTGCAAGCTCATCCAAGAATCTTCTATTTAGAAGTGAAAAGTTATTTTGAATTGATTCAAATCTTGCATACTTACAAAATTGGCTTGTCATCAGAGCCTTGCTTGTTCCATATGCTGTATCATTTGAAGTACCAATATATCTAACTTTTCCACTTTGAATAAGCTTATCAAATGCTTTTAGACTCTCCTCGATAGGTACAGTAGTATCAGGCCAATGCATTTGATAAAGGTCAATATAGTCAGTATCAAGCCTTTTTAAGCTCCCTTCAATTGCTCTTTCAATATGAAAACTATCAATTGCAGTCATTCCGTGTCTTATAGGTGGAACAAACCATCCATTTGCAGCTCCGGCTATTTTTGATGCAATTATAATACTATCTCTTGATTTTGTTTTAAGCCATTTTCCAACAATAATTTCTGTAAGTCCTGCCAATTCTCCACTAGGTGGAACTGGATAAAGTTCTGCAGTATCATAAAAATTCACACCTCTTTCGTACGCTTCATCCATAATTGCAAAAGCTTCTTTTTCATCTAGACATTGTGTTCCAAATGTCATTGTTCCCATACAAATAGGACTAACTCTTAAACCACTTTTTCCAATATACCTATATTTCATAATCTACCTCGATTCAATTTACTAACTATACTTTTTTAACTTAAAATTATTGTTATAATTTGGGAACTCAACATGTTTATTAATAGAATATTAATTCTTTTAACTATTTGTAATGACTAAACACAATAATCTATATTTTGATATAATCCATCTTCAAAAAAAATAAAGGCTATTTGTAAAAATAGTCAAAAATAAGGAATTTTATGTTCAAACAAGTTTTACCCCTTAGTTTAATTATATCGTTAAGATTTTTCGGACTTTTCATTGTATTGCCTGTAATATCAGTTTATACACTTAGTTTACCAGGTGCTACACCTCAAATTGTTGGAATAGTAGTTGGTGGATACGCAATAACTCAAATGATTTTTCAAATTCCATTTGGAGCAATGAGTGATACTCTAGGGAGAAAAGGAACAATTATTACTGGTCTTTTAATTTTTGCCATAGGATCAATATTATGTGCTATTTCTACAGACATTCTAACACTATTATTAGGTAGATTTCTTCAAGGTGCAGGTGCAATTGGAGCAGTTATAACAGCAATGATTAGTGATCTTGTTAAAGAAGAGCAACGTCCAAAAGCTATGGCAATTATGGGTGGAATGATAGGTATGAGTTTTGCATTAGCTATGGGATTTGGTCCATTAATAGCTGGTTATTCAAGCATTCAAACATTATTCTGGATTACAGCTATTTTACCAATTATATCGATTTATATAATAGTAAAAATGGTTCCAGATGCTCCAAAAGTAACGCACACATATCACAACAATAGTAAATATGAATTTTTATTGAAAAATGAAATTATCAAAATGAACATAACGAATTTTTTACAAAAAGGTTTAATGACTTTTGCATTTATGATTATTCCAATTATCCTTACGAAAACTTTTGGTTGGACTTTGGCTGATTTATGGAAAGTATATGTTCCTGCTTTATTTGCTGGAATTTTTTCAATGGGACCTGCTGCAATGTTGGCTGAAAAAAAGGGTAAATATAAAGAAGTTTTATTAGCAGGTATTTTCTTGTTTGGATTATCTTATTTTCTAATTGGCACATCAAGTAGTCAATTAAGCTTTTTAGTTGGTGTAATTGTGTTTTTTATAGGATTTAATGTTCATGAGCCAATTATGCAATCACTAACTGTTAAATATGCCAAAGTTAATGAGAAAGGTAAAGTTCTAGGGGTATTTAACTCATTTGGATATGCAGGAACATTTCTTGGTGGTTTAATTGGTGGTTTTTCACTTTACGAAGTAGACGGAAGCGTTATGACTAGTCTTAGTGATATCTCTATGATTATTGTATTTGTCTCTATAATTTGGTTTTTACTAATTTTACAACTTCCTAATCCCGCTAAAACGAAAAATGCATATATTGCAATTGAAAACATGAATGAGAAAAATTATACTGCTCTAGATTCATTGTCTGGAACAGAAGAGTGGTATATCAACAATACAGAAAAATTATTGATTGTTAAATATGATAACACGAAAACAAGTGAAGAGAGTATTCGAGAATTATTAAACCTAAAATAATACTCAAAGGGTAAATAGATGTTATTAGAGCTATTCATTGGGATTTTCTTTATTATTTCAATTGCTACTATTGTTTATTTATTGCAAAAAAACAATATTTTGAATACTGAATTACAAACAAGTAAAGTTAAAATAGCAACGCTAAATGCTACTTTAACACTTGAACAAAAATCAGCAAATGAGAAGCTTGCTCTTTTACAAGAAAATGACACTAGAGTTAAAAATGAATTTAAAGTTTTAGCTTCAGAGATATTTGAACAAAATAGTAAAAAATTCAGTGAGCAAAACAATGAAACTTTGGGTCTCATTTTAAATCCGATGAAACAGCAAATTACAGAATTTAAAAAAAAAGTTGAAGATATTTATGATAAAGAATCAAAAGATAGAAGCATTCTTCAAACAGAATTAAAACTTCTCAAGGAATTAAATCTACAAATAAGTACAGATGCCACAAATCTTACAAATGCTCTGAAGGGAAAAAATAAACAACAAGGAATCTGGGGTGAAATGGTTCTTGAGAAAGTTCTTGAAAGTTCTGGACTTCGTTCTGACATTGAATTCAAAAGAGAAGTTAGCCTAAAAGATGATGAAAATCAAACATTTCGTCCAGATGTTATTGTTTACCTTCCTCAAGATAGACATATTATTATTGATGCAAAAATGTCACTTATTGCATATAATGATTATACGAATAATGAAGATGAAAACCTTAAAAAAATTTACCTCAAAAATCATATAAATTCCATCAAAGAACATATAAAATCTCTTGCAAATAAAAAATATGAAAATCTAAAAGAAATAAATAGTTTAGATTTTATTTTTATGTTCATACCAATCGAAGGTGCATTGCTTTTAGCACTTGGAAACGATGCCAACCTTTATGATGAAGCATTTAAGCAAAAAATTATTTTAGTTAGTCCAACTACACTTCTTGTAGCTCTACGTGCTGTTGAAAATACTTGGCGATACGAAAGACAATCACAAAATATAGCAGAAGTAAGTAAAAGAGCAGAGTTGCTTTATGCAAAATTTGTTTCGTTTGTGGAAGATTTAAAAAAAGTAGATGACGGAATCAATAAAGCCAGAGAATCATATAAAACCGCATTTTCAAAACTTTCAACTGGTAGCGGGAATCTTATATCCCAAGCTAC
>CAIJNA010000104.1 GCA_903821805.1 uncultured Campylobacterota bacterium
AAAAATCCTAAGCGCAACACTTCCATCAATTGAAGTTGTATTTTTTAGAAATGTTTTTGGTGTAATCATTATCATGTATTCATTTTACAAAACACCAATTATTGAACTTGGCGGTAGTCCATTCTTATTATTTTTACGTGGCATGATGGGATTTTTGGCGCTTATGCTATTTTTTTACAATATTGCAAATATTCCTCTTGCGGAAGCTATGACTTTTTCCAAAATAAGTCCGATTTTTACTGCTATTTTTGCATTTCTAATTCTTAAAGAAAAGCTATCATATCAAGCTTGGATTGGTGTTTTTGTTGGCTTTATTGGCGTATTATTTATTACTAAGTTTGATGGCTCAACTCTTGATAAAACAGATTATCTTGGTATTTTAAGCGGAGTTGGTGCAGCACTTGCATACACTTCAATAAGGGAACTAAAAAATTATTACAATACCAAAACAATTGCGTTTTCTTTTATGTTAGTCGGAACAATATCACCGCTTATTCTTATGTTTTCTGCAGAATTTTATTCACCAAAGAACCTTGATTTTATGTTTTCAAAATTTATAGTGCCAGAAATCAATGACATTATATTTATTGTTTTACTTGGAGTTTTCTCAACGTATGCACAAATTTATATGACAAAAGCATATTCAAGTACAAAAGCTGGAATAATCGGAACAATAAGTTATTTAGGAATTGTTTTTTCAATCATTGTTGGATTGTTTTTGGGAGATAGTTTTCCAGATATATTTATAATTAGTGGAATTATATTGATTGTAATAAGTGGAATTTTAGTAGCTAGAAACGGTTAAATACCATTTCAAAACATAGAGATTATAATTGTTTAAAATAATCTCTAACGTATTCATATCCAGAATAAAGTGTTAAAAACACGGCTGTCCAAAGTAATAGTTCACCAAACGGCCAATTCATAAGCAAGAATCCAATAGCTATCATCTGAACAACTGTTTTAATCTTTCCTGCCATAGTTGAAGATACATCTTTACCCTCACTAACTGCAACTACTCGAAGTCCAGTTATAAAAAATTCTCTAGAAAGAATTAAAAAGATAGCCAAAGCACTAGCTCTATCAAGTACAAGTAATCCAATAAATCCTGCCAAAACAAGCATTTTATCTGCTAACGGGTCAAGAATTGAGCCGAGAACTGTCATTTGATTCCAAGTTCTAGCAATAAAACCATCAAAAAAATCAGTTACTGAAGCAATAACAAAAATAAGACCAGCAAAATAATCAAGCCAGCTGGAATGCCATCCATCAAATAGAGGATTCCCTCTATCTATCATAAACCAAAGCATTAAAGGAGCCAAAAGTATTCTAAACATAGCCAAAGCATTTGGCAAATTTAGATTTTTATTTTTGGTTTTACTTAGATTGTTTGTCATTATTTTTTAAAAGTTGTTCCACCATCAACGATAAGTGTAGCTCCAGTTATCCATCCAGCTTCTTCGTTACATAAAAACCAACAAGCACCAGAAATATCATCAGGTTGTCCCATTCGTCCAAGTGGAGAAAGTGCTGCAGTTTGTGCTGCAACTTCTTCATAATTTGTAAATGCTCTTAGAGCATCAGTTTCAATTGGTCCACCACTTACAGCATTTACTCTAATGCCTTTTTCACCAAGTTCAGTAGCAGCGTATCTAACCATAGCTTCCACTGCAGCCTTATTTGTACCATGACCAGCATAGTTTTCAATATACACAAGATTTCCAGTTGAGCTTAGTGAAACGATTGCACCACCACCCACTTTTTCCATTCTTTTTGCAGCTTCTTGAGCACCACATACGAATGCATCTACAGTTGCTATATATATATTATTTAGTCCTCTTGGTTTTAATTTCATAAATTTATTATAACCGCCAACAACAGCTCTACCATAAATCATTGCATTTGAAATAAAATAATCAACACTATCAAAATCTTCATCAATTTGTAAAAACAAATCTTTTGCAGTCTCTGGCTCCAATATATTATATGGATAATATCTAGCTTTGATACCAAATTTAGCTTCCAAATCTAGAGCTATTTCCTTTGCAAATTCTTCATTTGAATTGTATGTAAAAGCAATATTTACACCCTCTTTTGCAAACCTGTAAGCACAAGCTTTACCAATACCTTTTGTTGCTCCAGTTATAACTAATGTTTTTGCCATATTTGTATTTCTCCTTATTTTTGTTTCATTTTAAACAAAATCAATTTGTTTAAAAATAGTTTTTATTTTTCTTATTTAATCCCAAGCACATAATAAACTTCTTTATTTGGAATAATTTCCAAACTAACGTTATATTTGTCACTCCATTTTTTAACTGTTTCATGAAATTCTTGAAGCATTGCATGATTTTTGTTTTCAGATTTAATTTTAAAAAGTTTTGTATTATTTGAAAGTGATACATAGGCATTCATGTGCTTTAATGTATCATTTAAACTAATTAAATGCTTGGCAAATTTTTCAAATCCTTTTGTATTTTCTATAGCATTTAATACTTGCGTCATAGATGAATCATTTACTGTGTATTCTAGTTGTGCGAGTATCATTTCTGGTGTGATTTGAATAT
>CAIJNA010000105.1 GCA_903821805.1 uncultured Campylobacterota bacterium
AAATAAATCTTTAAAAGTTGATCTTATTCTTGATGCAACTGATAATTTGCCAACAAGAGCCAAGATTGATAATTATGCTAAGAGTAAAAATATTCCATGGATTTATGGTAGTGTTGAAGAGTTTCATGGTCAAGTTTGTTTTTTTGACAAAGCTAGCTTTGAAAGTGTTTTTAACGTGAAAGAAAGAATTCCAAATGGTATAGCTTGCCCAATAGTTATGCAAATTGGTTCATTTCAAGCAAATCTGGCTTTAAAATATTTGGCTGGTTTCGCAATTAAAAAAGATTTTTTGTATTACGTATTTTTTAATAATGATGGTGAATTTACTCTTCAAAAATTCAATTTGCCAATTTAAGTTTAATATATTTAGAGCATAAAATAAGGCGAGATATAAATCTCGCCTTATAAAGTTTAGTTCCTTGAAGAACTAAACAGCTTCACTTCCAGCTTCACCAGTTCTGATTCTGATAACTTCATCAACTGGAAGGATGAAGATTTTTCCATCACCAATTTTTCCTGTTTTTGCACTGTCTTTAATGATATTTACACATTTTTCAACATCTTCATCATTTACGATAAGTTCAATTTTAGTTTTTGCTAGAAAATCTACAATATATTCAGCTCCTCTATAAAGCTCACTGTGACCTTGTTGTCTACCGTATCCTTTTACATCAGTTACTGTCATTCCAGTAACTCCTGCTTCACTTAAAGCTTCTTTTACATCTTCAAGTTTGAATGGTTTAATTATTGCCTCTATTTTTTTCATACTTTACCCTTTCTTATAAGTTAAGTGATTTTTCACCATGTGTTGCTTCATCAAGACCAAGTGCTTCAGTTTCATCATCAACTCTTCCTCCACCTGTAAGTGCTGAAGCTATGTAATAAACAACAATTGTTCCAACTAAAGTAAATACTCCTACAACAAGGATTGATTCTAGTTGAACTAAAACTTGTCCCATTCTGTCTCCTGTAGCTTTTAATGGACCATCCCATAATAAAGCTTTATCATTTATAGCAAAGAATCCTGTTGCTAATGCACCCCATAATCCTGCAAGGAAGTGAATTCCAAAAGCATCTAAAGAGTCATCGTACCCAAGTTTTTTCTTCAACCATACTACACCAAAGAAACCTATTACAGATCCCATACTTCCTATAATTAGAGTTCCATCAACATCTACAAAACCTGCAGCTGGAGTGATAGCAACTAATCCAGCTACAATACCAGAAACAGCACCAAGTAGAGTAACTTTTTTGTAAACAATATACTCTAATACCATCCATGTAATAGCAGCAATTGAAGGTGCTAAAGCAGTTGTTAAATAAGCTAAACCAGCTATTTCAGTTGCACCGAATGCAGATCCACCATTGAATCCAAACCAACCAAACCATAATAATGCAGCACCTAACGCAGTAATCATAATACTCATAGGTTTCATAGCAGTTTTTTGGTAATCTTTTCTTTTACCAATTAAGATAGCAAGAACTAAACCAGCTAAACCACCATTCATATGTACAACTGTTCCACCAGCAAAGTCTAAAGCACCTGCATCAAATAGATAAGCTCCAGCTCCACCCCAAACCATGTGTGTAATTGGTGCATAAACAGCTACAGTCCATATAGCTACGAATATCATCCAAGTTGAAAATTTCATTCTTTCGATCACAGAACCACTAGCAATTGCAACAGTAATTGCAGCAAATGTTCCTTGGAAAACAACAAACACATATACAGGATATTTAGTTGCTGTTAAATCAGTCCAATTAATACCAGATAACAACATATTATCAAATCCACCCATGAAGCTTTGCATATCTCCACCGTTCCCAAATGCTACTGAATAACCAGCAACAATCCAAGCAACAAATGCAACTGCAAATGCTCCAAATACCATCGCGTAAGTATTAAGTACATTTTTACTTCTTGTCATTCCCCCATAGAACAGTGCCAATCCAGCAGGTGTCATAAGAAGTACCAACGCAGTGGAAATCATCATCCATGCCGTATTTCCTGTGTTTAAATCACTATCTGCAAAAGCAATTGCAGGAAGAAGTGTCAAAAGCCAAGTTTTATTTTTCATTTTCTTTTCCTTTTTTGAATTTATTGACTAAATCAATTAATAGAATTATGACAAATTGTGTCGATTAAATAAATAACCATATTGTATATTTATTATACATTTTATATGTTTACTAAGAATATATACGAATATATCGATAATTAATTCAAACTTATCTTTTATTACTAGGAATTTATTTATAAAACAAAAAAAACCTATATTTTGCTATAATCCGAACCTATTTAAATAAAGAAGAAAAAGGCACAACTTACATGTTTCAAAAAATATTTTTCTCATATTGGATGACAATTTTTTTGTTATCTATTTTAGCTATTGGAGCTGGTGTAGCTACAATTATTGAAAACGACTTCGGAAGTTCAACTTCTAGAATACTAGTCTATAATCATTTTTGGTATGAATTAGCACTGACATTGACAATTTTTAATCTTATTGGAATAATCGCTAAGGTTAATATGTTTAAAAGTAAAGCAAAATTTATTTTTCATTCATCATTTGTAGTGATGCTTATTGGCGCTGCAATGACTAGATATTATGGTTATGAAGGAATTATGAATATTAGAGAGGGTCAAACAACAAATGAAATGGTCTCTCTTGAGCCTTTTATTCACGTTACAACTTATGACAATAATGTAACTAAAACTTATTATTTTGAAAAAGATTTTGCTGCATTTGGAAATTCTCCTTTTTCTTATAAAGTTCCAGTTAAAGGTGGTGAAATATCTGTTAATTATGTAGGATACGAATTGGCTAAAAAAAATGGAAACAAAATGGGTCTCTTAACTCTTGAAGCTGAATATAAAGGTGAAGCTATCAAAGAAAGACTTGTTGGGAAAAGAGGTATGAGAACAGGTGTAATTAAAGATATAGTATTTAAAGACGGAACAAAAGTCTCTTTAGAATATGGTTCAAAACCTCTTACTATTCCTTTTTATCTTAAACTAAATGACTTCAATCTTGAAAGATATGCTGGAAGTATGGCACCTTCATCTTATTCAAGTAAAGTTGAATTAATTGATCCAGCTAACGATGTAAGATTCCCATTCCATATATATATGAATAATATTCTTTATTATGATGGATTTAAATTCTTTCAAAGTTCATATGACCAAGATGAAATGGGAACTGTTTTATCTGTAAATCATGATATTGGTCATTGGCCAACCTACATAGGATACTTCATGCTTCTAGTGGGTCTTGTTATGAACTTTTTTGACAAAGATTCAAGATTCGCAAAACTTACAAGATACATTAGTAAAACAAACCAAGCTGCTATCTTTATGATTGCATTATTTATTGCAGGTACAACAACAGATCTAAAAGCAAATACTATTCCTCAAGAAAATCTTCAAGGAACAGTTAAATATCTTGAAGATTTTGAAGCAAATAGTAAACCAATAGCAGAAGAATTTTCAAAATTAATTGTTCAAGCTGACATGGGCAGAATGAAACCAATGGATACTCTTTCTAGGGATATTTTAAATAAACTAACAAGACAAAGTGAATTTCTAGGAATGAATCCAAATCAAGTAATGCTTGGTATGTTAACAAATCCAAATATTTGGAAAGATATTAAAATCATTAAAGTAGATACCCCTAAACTAAAACAGTTTTTAGGCGTTTCAAGTGATAGAAAATTTGTTTCTTTTAGTGAAGTTATAACTCCTGAAGGCTATAAATTAGCAAAAATTCTTGAAGATATTAATAAAATAGATCCAAATCAAAGAGGAACATTCGAAAAAGATGCAATCAAAGTAGACGAAAGATTAAATATTGTATACATGATATTTATGAGTGATTTGTTTAAAATTTATCCAAAAATTGGAGATCCTAATAATACGTGGATAAGTCCAAATCAAGCTATAAATACTTTAGAGGGTCAAGACAAGGAAGTTGTGTACTATATAACTTCAAATTTCATGGCATCTGTTTCTGAAGGAAACTATACAAAAGCATCAAAAGCTCTAGAGCTTATAACAATGTATCAACAAAAATTTGGAAAAGATGTTTATCCAAGTGAAGAGAAAATAAAAGTTGAAATGATGTTTAATAAGCTTGAAATTTTCCCAAGACTTACTTTGGCATATTTGATTTTAGGTTTCGTTATGTTGATAGTTGCATTCGCATCTGTGTTTAAAGAAACATTATCTTCTAAAATTTTAAATAATATTTTATTTGGAATTTTATTAACATTCTTTATTATTCAAACAGCAGGTATGGGATTCAGATGGTATATTAGTGGTCATGCACCATGGAGTAATACATATGAATCTTTAGTATATATTGCTTGGAGTGTTATGTTTGCAGGTGTTGTATTCTTTAGAAAATCTCTTATGGCATTAAGTGCAGCAGTTATAATGACTGCAGTATTTATGTTTACAGCACATTTAAGTGGAATTGATCCACAGATTACAAATCTTGTTCCAGTTCTTAAATCTTACTGGCTAACTATACATGTGTCAATAATTACAGGTTCATATGGATTCTTGGCTCTTGGTGCTATGCTTGGATTTATTGCTCTAATATTATTTATTTTTAGAAGTGAAACCAAACCACATATAGATAAAACTATTAAACATATTAT
>CAIJNA010000106.1 GCA_903821805.1 uncultured Campylobacterota bacterium
ATTCAAAATATCGTCCATTTTTAATTCTTGTTGCGCAAAATTAGGTTCATTAATCTTTCCCATATTTGCTACACAACCACTTCCTAATTCAATATCCTCAATCATTGATCCGCTATTGTTGTCATCTTCAGAATATTTTGTCGCTATGATTTCGCTATTTATATTTTCATCAATAAAATGCTTTGCTGTAATTATGTTTTGGGGTAACTCCTTTGCTGGAGTTTTTTCTATTTTGTTGAATTTTATTTCCGTCTCTCGTCCAAATACATCCTCTATAAATCCTCGTATATATGCAATATTTTTGTTGAGCAATTTTCTGCTTTCATCATTAGCATGACTATCTATAGTTAATATATTTCCCTCATAAGAATTGAATATGAAACTTTGTGAAAAACAAATTCCCAAGTCATGACTTCTGTCGTAAATCAAATCAGTAACATCTTGATAAAGCTTTACACTTTGGTTTACCGTTTCTATTTCTTTATGTTCTGGTAATTCTTCTTGGTCATATTTTTGTTCTTCATTTATTGTTTCCGTTGATAATTTTTCTGTATGGTTCAAGTTAATGACTTCTTCTTGTTGCTTACTACTATAGACTTCTCGTTTTGTATCACCAGAGAATATTGTTTTTTGTGGAAGATCTGTTGTCTGTATTGATTGTATTTCTTCAATTAGATCATCTATTGTTTTTAAATTTGTAGCTTCTGTAAATTTCATAAGAGTTAAAATCAAAACAAAACCACCATCACTATTTTGTTTTAGAAGTTCTTTTGCATCACCAAGAATTCTAAAAAATCTATCAAAAAGATACACATGAAATCTTATATCTCTTGTCAGCATCTTGTGCTTTAGGTATATTGATATTTCATCTATAACTTGTCCGGCCTCGTATGACTCTAAAACATTTAATGATTCACTAATATCTTTATTCTTCAATATAGCATCAAACATTTCATCCATAAATGCAGGGTCAATCATCCCCATCATGTCCGTCACAGCCGATGTTGAAACGCCACTTTTTGAGTAAATAATCGCTTGATCTAGAAGAGTAAGTGTATCCCTAAGGCTTCCTTGACCACTTCTGATTAAAATGTTTAGAGCATCGCTTTCATAAGCTATATTTTCTAAATTTAAAATATGTACAAGATGATGAAAAACATTTTGTTCACTTATCTTTTTAAATCTAAAGTGTTGTGTTCTACTTAAAATAGTTGCTGGAATCTTCAGTGGATCTGTAGTTGCCAAAATAAACTTTACAAATTCTGGAGGCTCTTCAAGTGTTTTCAAAAGAGCATTAAAAGCCTGAGGTGTTAGCATGTGAACTTCATCAATAATAAAAATTTTGTATTTGGCACTAGTTGGTCTGTATTTTGTGTGCTCTATCAAATTTTTAATGTCATCGATGCCACGATTAGAAGCAGCATCCATCTCAACAATATCAATATGTCTACCTTCGTTTGCACCAAGACATCCATTGCATATTTCACAAGGTTTTGAAGTTGGCGCATTTTCACAAACAAGTGCTTTCGCCATAATTCTTGCAGTACTTGTTTTCCCACTCCCTCTAAGTCCACTAAAAAGGTAAGCATGCGATAACCTATCTTTGTCAAGCGCCAAAGAAAGTGTATTTGAAATACTATCTTGCCCTATTAGATCTTCAAATTTTGATGGTCTATATTTTAATGCTAATACTTGAGTTGACATTATATCTATCCTTAATTTCTTTTCAATGCTTTAATTGTATACTTTAAGTGTTATGAAACATCTATAGATTCAACCATTTTTTTGCTACATTTTTTAAATTATCTGGATTTGATGAAGCAAAAAATGATATTTTTGTATCAGCAACAGGTTTTAAATCGTATCTAGTTTTTAATAGTTGAACTATTGCATCACCACTATGAATCGTTTTTGTTCCATTTAGAAATCTACTAATTTCATTTTCAATAAGAGGGAAATGAGTGCATCCAAGAATGACTCTATCTGTTTTTTTTACATCTTTAAAATAAAGCTTCATGGCTTCCTCTATAAGTGCTCCATCAAAAATTCCTTCTTCTACCATTGGAACAAAAAGTGGAGTTGGAATTGAAACAATATTTTCATATCCAAGTTGTCTAAGATGTGCATCATATAGATTCGAATTTATTGTTGCAGATGTGCCGATAACTAAAATATCACTGTTTTTGTCATCAGTTGAGCTTTTTAATGCTAAAACACCAGATTCAATCACACCAATAACTGGTATCGTTGTATTTTTTTGAAGTTCATCTATCGCATAAGCGCTAACACTATTACAAGCTATAATAAGCATATCAATATCAAAATTTTTAAAGAATTCTAAAGCCTCAAGACTATAACTTATAATAGTATTTTTATCTTTAGGTCCATACGGAACTCGGGCCGTATCTCCATAATATATGATTTCATCAAATAGTTTTTCTTCCAATATTGACTTAACAACAGTTAATCCACCAACTCCACTATCAAAAACACCAGCTCTCATAATATCACCTATTTTATTTTTTAATTATTTTTTATTTTAGCCATTCATGGATATCAAAAATTCTACATTACTTTGAGTTTTTTCCATTTTTGAGTATAAGAACTTTAGAGATTCAACCTCATCCATTTCCGCCATAGCATTTCGTAAAATCCAGATTTTTTGTAATTCTTCTGGGTGAAGCAATAATTCCTCTTTTCTTGTTCCACTTTTTACAACATTAAATGCTGGGAACACTCTTCGTTCAGCTGCTTTTCTGCTTAAGACAACTTCTGAATTTCCAGTTCCTTTAAATTCTTCAAATATAACCTCATCCATTTTTGAACCTGTATCTACAAGAGCAGTTGCAATAATTGTTAAACTCCCGCCCTCTTCAATATTTCTGGCAGCTCCAAAAAACTTTTTAGGTTTTTGCAATGCATTTGCATCAACTCCACCACTTAGTACTTTACCACTACTAGGAGTTGTAGCATTATATGCACGAGCTAGCCTTGTTATTGAATCGAGAAGTATCACTACATCTTTTCCTCGCTCAACCAATCTTTTGGCTTTTTCTATAACAAGCTCCGCAACTTTTACATGGTTTTGAGCAGGAAGATCAAAAGTTGAACTATAAACTTCACCTTTAACACTTCTTTGCATGTCTGTAACTTCTTCTGGTCTTTCATCTATAAGTAAAACAATTAAAGTTGTGTCTGGATGATTTATGCTAATTCCATGAGCCAGTTCTTTTAGAAGTTCTGTTTTACCAGATTTTGGTTGAGCAACTATAAGACCCCTTTGACCCTTACCCATTGGTGAAAACATATCAAGAATTCTACCTGTCATTTTCGATTTATTGTATTCAAAAGTAAATTTTTCCGTTGAATATAAAGGAGTAAGATTATCAAAAAGTGGTCTATTTTTAGCTTCATTTACTGGAAGATAATTAATAGCTTCAATTTGTAGAAGAGCATAGTATTTTTCACTTTCTTTTGTAGGTGGTCGAACTTGCCCACTTACAATATCACCGTTTCGTAAAGCAAACCTCTTAATTTGAGTTGCACTTACATAACTATCATTTGAAGTGTCACTAAAGTTCCCGTCAAGTGCTCTTAGAAATCCAAATCCTCCATCTTTAATATCCAAAATACCAGTAAAAAGTACATACCCACCAGCTGTTGTTTGGCTTGATAAAATTGCAAATATTAAATCTTGTCTTTTAAGTTCTTGTGGATTCTCAATTTCTAAATCATTCGCAACAATAATCAGTTCATCAGTTGTTTTGCCTCTTAAATCATCAATTGTAAGTCCGTTTACAGGAATATGTGTACGATTTTTTGGCTTGTGATTATTGTTATGATTGTGTCTTGGTTGTTTTGCGTTTTCTCTTGTTTGAGATTGTTCTTTAGCTTCTATCTGTTGTTCTTGTTCTTCTGTCATTGTTGATTGTTTGACCTTTTGTGGAGTTTAGTAATTTTGAATTATTACGTGAGTTGTTTTTAGTATTAACATTGTAGCAAATAATTCTAAATTTAATGTGAGTTTATATATAAAGCTATTTCATCACTGAGTAAAAAGTCATTATTAAACACAATATTGTCGTGAATATGTATTTTCTTCTCATCTTCTAGAATTTTAATTTTTTTCATCTCATGGTGATCAAAGAAATCTACAGGAATACCTGCCAAACTTCTTAGCCCTAAGAAAATCCGCTCAAATTTAATATCCTCATTGTCTAAAGTTTCAATCGATTCATAGTGTATTGGATTTGAAATATATTTTTCGACATCTTTTTCTGGATAATATCTTATGTTTCCAATACATCCAACGGCACCAGCTCCAACACCTAAATAGTCATCTTTTTCCCAATATCCAAAATTGTGTCTACTTCTTGAATTTTTATCTTTACTAAAATTTGAAATTTCATATTGTGTAAATCCAAAATCTTTTAATTTATCAAAAATATATTGAGCCATATCAATATTTTCAATTCTCACATTAGGCTTTTTAAAAAACTTCGTTCCTTCCTCGATTGTCAAACTATAAGCACTTAGATGATTTACGGGAAGCGTTTTAATGATCTCTAAATCATTATCTATAAGTTCTTCAGTGTCAATTGCAGTATCATAAATAATATCAAGATTAATATCTTTGAAGCCAACTTGATGTGCAAGATTAACGCTATTTATAGCCATCTCTCTATCGTGATTTCTTCCTAAAAACTTTAACTTGTCATTGTTAAAAGTTTGAACACCAAAGCTAACTCTGTTAACACCAAGATTTTTGATATTTTTCAACCAATCTTTAGTAGTAGAGTTTGGGTTGGCCTCAATTGTTATTTCAGTTTTGTTGTCAATAAAATTTTTAAGACTTAAGAAAATAGGATTATATAGTTCAGCCTCAACACTACTAGGAGTGCCGCCACCTATAAATATTGATTTGAGTGCTGTATTTGTTTTTAGAAGTTCATGTTGTAATTGTTGATTTAATGCTTTCATGTAGCTTGATTTCAAATGAAATAAATTAGTGTATGAGTTAAATGAACAGTAAAAACACTTACTATCACAAAAGGGAATATGTATGTATAAAAGCAATTTAAAAGCATCCTTTTGTTATTATCATCTGATAAGATTATAAGGTAATAAAAGTAAATGGAACATAAAGAGAAGAATTATAGACCAAATGTTGCGGCTATTGTGTTAAGCAGCTCATATCCTCTCAAATGTGAAATTTTAATAGCTTCAAGAATTGATATAAAAGATGCTTGGCAATTTCCACAAGGTGGTATTGATGGTGACGAAACACCAGAACAAGCACTTTATAGAGAACTTAAAGAAGAAATAGGTACTGATGAGGTTGAAATTATAGCTGAATATCCTGGATGGGTGAGTTATGATTTTCCATTAAGTGTTGCTAAAAATATGGCACCATTTGATGGACAAACACAAAAATATTATTTGGTTAAATTGAAAAAAGGTGCAAAAGTTAATATAAATACGGAATTGCCTGAATTTGGAGAATTTAAATTTGTAAAAAGAGCAAACTTGAATGAGTATATAACATTCTTTAAGAGAACTGTATATAAGCAAGTATTGCAACATTTCAAACAAGAAGGTTATATTTAATGGGGGACAGTAAATAATGTTAAGAGTTTTGAAGTTTGGTGGAACAAGTGTTGGTACACTTGATAGAATAGAAAATGTCGCAACGATAGTAAAAAAAATGAGAGACAATGGTGATGATTTGGTTGTCGTTGTTAGTGCTATGAGTGGTGAAACAAATAAATTAATAGATTATGCAAATCATTTTAGTAAAACACCAGATGACAGAGAATTAGATACTTTGTTAAGTTCTGGCGAGAGAGTTACTAGCGCATTACTTTCTATTGCATTAAATGAACAAGGTTATAAAGCAACTTCTATGAGCGGACGAGAAGCTGGTATTTTTACAACAGATGATCATACTTATGCGAGAATAGAAAAGATTGAAACTTCAAACATGGAAAAAGCAATTTCAGAAGGTAAAATTATTATTGTTGCTGGATTTCAAGGTGTAAGCACAAATGAAAATAGGGTAACAACACTTGGAAGAGGTGGCAGCGATTTGACTGCTGTAGCATTAGCTGGGGCATTAAAGGCTGATATATGTGAGATATACACAGATGTTGATGGTATATATACAACAGACCCAAGAATTGAACCAAAAGCTAAAAAATTAGAAAAAATTTCATACGACGAAATGTTGGAACTAGCATCTTTGGGGGCTAAAGTTCTACAAAATAGAAGTGTTGAAATGGCTAAAAAACTAAATGTAAATCTAGTATCAAGAAGCTCTTTTACACCAGATGTTGAAGGGACATTAATAACAAAGGAAGAAAATATTATGGAAGCACCAGTAGTAAGCGGTATAGCTTTAGACAAAAATCAAGTAAGAGTTGGAATGTATGGTGTTATGGACAAGCCAGGCATTGCATCATCAATTTTCACTGCATTAGCGGATGCAAATATTAATGTTGATATGATAGTTCAAACAATCGGAACAGATTGTAAAGCGAATCTTGATTTTACTGTTCCGATTAGTGATTTGATAAAAACTAAGAATACTATGGAAACATTTAAAAATGACGTTGAAAAAATAGATTACAATGAAGCTATCGCTAAAGTGTCAGTTGTTGGTGTTGGTATGAAATCTCACACTGGAGTTGCATCAAAAGCATTCTCTTGTCTTGCAAATGAAAATATTAATATTCGAATAATAAGCACAAGTGAAATCAAGCTATCAATGGTTATTGATGAAAAATATAGTGAACTAGCAGTTCGTGCACTACACGAAGTATATGAACTTGATAAATAGTATAGAAAGCTAAGGCGATATTTTGCAAGAATTTACAAATTGGACCGTTAAGACAATAAGAGAAGACAAATATATAGGCTCTTGGATGGAAGAGAGAAAATTTGACTGGATTCCTATTGTCGCAAAAACTTTAACAAATATTATTGATAAAGGCAAATCGGTTTTAATAGTAACCGATGATGATCGAGATTGGTTCTTGCACTATATTTTTAGCAAAATAAATTCACCAAAAAATAATCGTCCATTATTGCCTTTCTACGATTTTAAAAGCATGATACAACATACTCATAAGCTTACAAGCGATGATGATATGGAATTAATCAAAGATATGCTTGAGATCTCTTTCCCGAATGGATATATTTTTTGGTATATCGGTAGAAGTCAGAGTGGAAAAGCAATTTTGCCAAAAGTTTCATACAATTCTTTTTTATGGCTATTTGATGAGGATGCACAGAATAGTTTTAATTTGAAAAGCAATGATGAAACTCTAGACATGAAACTCCTTCAGCTTTATAGATTATTTGATAAAACTCTTGAGGCTACACTCTTTTCACAAATTGAGGTTGACAAATAATGACCCTCAAAACATCTACTATATTGATTGTTAACGATATAGAAGAGAGTTTAAAAGATGTCTCAGCAACTCTTCCAAAACATGATACAAGAATTATAAGACATGAGGATGAGGGGAAATATGATTTTTTAATAGCACACGCAAAGTTGGCAATTAGAGAAGCTTATATTGCTACAGAATCAACAAAATATATTATCCTTTGTGGATCATCTTTTACAATAGAGGCACAAAATTCACTCCTGAAAATACTTGAAGAACCACCAAAAAATATTATTTTTATAATGATTACCAATAGTAAAAGTGGAATTCTTAAAACAATATTTTCGAGACTACCTCATCATTATTTAAAAACTACAAAAATTAGACAAAAGTTTCCAATTGATATTAAAACATTCGAATTAAAAGATGTTTATCAGTTTTTAAAACAAAATCAAAGACTAAATAAGCAAGACACAAAAGATTTGATTGAATCACTTTTACACACAGCGTCTATCCAGAAAATAAAATTTTCAACAAAAGAATTAGATGCTTTTGCAACTGCCATGAAGCTTTGCGAACTCAATAGTAGACCAATTAATATTTTGACAACTTTACTTCTTACTCTTATGAGACGAAGATAGAATACCTATTGAATCAATATGAAGTTTTATAAAATTAATACAAAAAATCCAGAAGACCTATATAAGAATATTGGTTGTGAAATATCTGGGGCTAAAATACTTGCGTCAAAGTCACATATTAATACTTTATATATTAAGGATTTACATACAGGAGCAGCTAACATCTTAAAGCAAGATGCATTATCAATAGGTGCAGATTTAGCTGTACCGCGAGGTACTATTTTAAATGCTACGCCAACAGTAGATGCTGTATTGATAGGATCAGATAAGCATTTTCAAATTCTTTCAAAAAAAGAATTGTCTCAACCTTTTGGTTTAAAAACGCTTGCAAATGAGCTTAAGGATTTTATTAATAAAAAACATAAGAAAGTTCAAATTATGGGTATTGTAAATGCAAATGACGATAGTTTTTTTGAAAATAGTAGGTTTATGGGATCAGAAGCTATCAGTAAAATTGAACACATGATACATGATGGTGCAAATATAATTGACGTTGGAGCAGTTTCAACTAGGCCAAATAGTGAAATAGTAGATTCATCTGAGGAGCTTGACAGGATAAAGCCAATATGCGACGAAATACTTGCTAGAAAGCTATATGAAAAGGCTATTTTTAGTATTGATAGCTTTACTCCAGATGTCATAGAGTATGCTCTCAAATCAGGATTTAAAATAGTTAATGATATCACCGGACTGGCGAATGATGAGGTTTGCAAATTGGTCGCTAAGTATGAAGCAACAGTTATTATTATGCACATGCAAGGCACGCCTCAGACAATGCAAAAAAATCCAACATATGAAAATGTAATTATCGAAATAGATGATTTTTTCAAAAATAGGATAGAAAAAGCAAAGGATTTTGGAATCTCAAATATCATACTGGATGTTGGAATCGGTTTTGGAAAAAGCTTAGAGCACAACATTGCATTACTTCAAAATATGGAGCATTTTCTTCATTTTGGATACGAGATACTTTTGGGTGCAAGTAGAAAATCCATCATTGAATCAATAGTTCCAAATACTAACATTCAAGATAGATTAAGTGGAACACTTGCTATCCATCTTGACGGTATTAAAAAAGGAGCCACTATCATTAGATGTCACGATGTTAGTGAGCATTTTCAAGCCATCGCAGTTGCAACCGCTATTTTATAAAAATATCTTCTAAAATCTTTTAACGTAACTATGGCAATATGGTATTTTATTGTGTTTAAAGTAATAATCTTGATGATATTCTTCAGCTCTAAAAAATGGAGTATTTTTTGTTGATATAAGCTTTGTAGCAATTTTATATCCTTTATTCGTAAGTATATCTAGAAGTTTTTGTGATATTTGCTTTTCATTTTCATTGCCGTAAAAGATTGCACTCAAGTATTGACTTCCTATATCAGGTCCTTGGCCATTGGTCTGAGTTGGATCATGAATTTCAAGAAATAATCTTGCTAGCGACTCAAAAGATACAACTTTTGAGTCATATCTAACCTCTACAACTTCAAGATGACCAGTATTTCCATTACATACTTCTCTATAACTTGGATTATTTAATTGTCCACCCATATAGCCGCTATCAGCTTTTAATACTCCATTAACTTTTTCAAAATAGTATTCAACGCCCCAAAAGCATCCACCCGCAAAATATGCATTCTTGATATTTTCCATTTTAGCTCCATATAAATTTAAACTGAATAATGTTGTCAGTATAGAGGTTTTTAAAATTTTCATTTCTCGCTTTTGAAATCAAGCGATAAAGAATTAACACAATGTCTTGTATTTTTTTCAGTCATTCTCTCACCTTTGAATACATGACCAAGGTGTCCGCCGCAAGTAGCGCAAACTATTTCAATTCTTCTTCCATCAGCATCAGGAATTTCTCTAACAGCACCTTTTATTGTGTCGTCAAAACTAGGCCAGCCGCTACCACTGTCGAATTTAGTATACGAATCAAACAGCGGACTATTGCATTTTCTACATATGTAAGTTCCATTGGCCTTATGATCGTAATATTTGCCTGTAAAAGCTCTTTCCGTGCCTTTTTGCTCAATTATTATTCTTTCTTGTTCTGTAAGATTATTGTAAGTCATGTTGTTCCTTGAAAATGCAATGCTTAATGCTATTGCACATAAAATTATTAAAGTTTTCATAATGAAATTTTATTTAAAATTATTAAATGTGGCAAAACTAATATATGTTAAGGATTATTTTTTATATGTAATGAAGAAATAGATATTACTTTTTTAGAACAATTTTATTATAAAAATATCATCACTATCTATGCATATATTTCAAATGATAGTTTATTTACAGTATTTTTCCGTGCTTAAAATAATTCAAAGCATAACAATTGTGAAATTAAGTTTAGTATGTGTAAATATTTTTTCAAGAATATTCTATTATCTTACTTAAATGCCAAATATGTGGCAATTTTTGATTATCATTCATTGTTATTATTATCAACTTGAAAGATCATTACATCTTTCTATATTTGATTTATTATTTATGAATTTTACATATTCACAAATAAATAACGGATATTATAATTAACGGAATAAGTGTTTCTGATAGAGTTAAGCTACTTTTTCCCAAGTTCACAGGCTTTATTGTAAGCACTATCTATGGCTTGAATCATACCGTTTCTAACACCATTTTTTTCCATAGATGCATAACCACTAGCAGTTGTTCCACCAGGACTCATTACGGCATCTTTGATTTTGCTCGGATTATTATTTTTTAATAGTGAAGCAAATCCATCAAAAAGTCCTTGAACCAATATGTTGGCATCATTTCTAGAAAGCCCATTGTTAACAGCTCCATCACTTAATGATTCGGCTATAAGAGCTAAAAATGCTGGGCCGCTTCCTGCAACGGCAGTTGCAATATCTAATTCTTTTTCACTTTTAACCCAAAGTGTTGATCCAAATCCTCCACAAATTTTCATAGCATTTGATTTTAGGATCTCATCACCAGTTAAAGTTGTCATTGACTTTTGAAATGAAGCAGCTATGTTCGGCATGGTTCTTATGTAATTTTTTGCGCTTATTTTCTCTTTTAATGTCTCTAGTTTAACCCCAGCTAAGACAGAGTATAAGCTAGATGCAGTTCCATTAATTTTAGAAGATAAGTCATCAAGTGAATTAGGTTTAATACAAAGGATAATATTTTTGTCTGTTATGTCAACTTGTTCATTAATTTGAGCTATTTGAATTTGTTGAATTTCTTCTTTTAATGCTTCTAATGATTTGGAATTTCTACCTAAAACTTCAATTTCATATTTTCCTATTAGTCCTTTTATTATAGCTTTGGCCATGTTTCCATTACCTATAAATGTAAGTTTTTCCACTTTTTATTCCTTTGTTGAGTATCAATTATTATAGCGATTTCAG
>CAIJNA010000107.1 GCA_903821805.1 uncultured Campylobacterota bacterium
ACGCTAGGGCTTTCTAAACAATTTGATAAATTACATTCACAAAGTGATTATTTATTTAAATTCTTTCACGAATTAAACAGTGAATTCAAAACAATAAGTGATCTTGATACACATGATACATATGGATTTTATAGTGAGCATCTCGAAGCCTTAGAGTTGATCTACAGTTCATATATCTCTATGCTTGAAGACAATCAACTATGTGATGCGATTACTATACCACTTAATTATAGAGTAAACTCTGATTTCATAAAAGAATTTGATAATATTGTAATATTTTACGAAGGCTATTTTTCATCGTTTGAATTCACTGTAATTAGAGAGATCGCGAAAATTACACAGCTAGGTTTACATTGCACAATTAATAAATTTAACAAAAAGAATATAGAACTATTTTCGGCTATAGATGTGGTATTAGATATTGGATTTGATTATTTTATCGATCTTTCTGGACATAAGATAGTATTTCAAAAAGAGCAAAAAGTGATCAACAATAAATATTATCTTTATGAAGTTACGAATCGTCTCGCACAAATTGGAATTATAAAAAATAGCATTTCAGAAATGATTAGAAGTGGCATCAAACCATCTTCTATTGTAGTTGTTTTACCAGATATGAAATTTGCAGAATACTTAAAAGAATTTAATCAAGAAGAATATTTCAATTTTTCAATGGGTACTGATATTTCAAAATCATCTGTTCTAGGTATCAGTAAGGCTGTTAATAATTATTTTAATATTGATGAGCCAAAATATGGAGCAAGAATAGAGCATTTAAAACTAGATAAAATATATCTTGATGATATTTTCCTTCCATATTGGAAGAAAAAAGTGCAACGAAATATTTTATTCGATTTAATCAAATTTGTTAGCAAAAATGAGCCAAATGAGCAGATTAAGGATTATTTAGTAGAAGTTAATTTATTGATTGAGAATTTATTATCAAATGCAACGATTAGTCGTGATTTAACATTAAAAGAAGCATTTAAAATTTTCATTTTAAAATTAAATGAATTTAGTTTAAAAGATGATCATCCTGGATATGTATTGGTTGCAAATATGCTTGAGACAAGACACATTCAATATGATGGTGTTATTGTTGTAGATTTTAATGACAGCAAAGTTCCAAAGAGAAATGTAAAAGATAAATTTATTTCATCTAAAGTTAAAAGATATGCAAAACTTCCTACATCTCAAGATAGAGAAAACCTTCAAAAATATTACTATAAAAAACTATTTGATAACGCAAAAGATATTAGAATCTCATATGTTAATAATAAAGATCATATTATGAGCCGATTTATAAATGAGCTTTTTGAAGAGCCAAAAATCTTAAAATATGATTTTTCTCAAATTTTACATAAATTTTCGGATAAAGAAAAATCTTCAACCAATATTGAACAAAAGATAAATCTAGCAAAATTAGAATGGTCAGCAACCTCACTTAAAACATTTCTGGATTGTAAACGAAAATATTATTTACGATATTTGTTAAAAATAGAGGAACATGATGTTTCCTTGAAGCCAAAAAGCTATGAACTTGGCAATATTATTCATAATATTTTAGAGAAAAATTACCGAGCAAAAAAGTTTGAATACAAAGATGCATTGGATTCAATAGTTGCATATCAAAACAAGAATCCATATATGACTATTGAGCTTGAACTTTGGAAGAAAAAATTAAAATATTTTTTTTCAAATGAAAAAAAGCGATTTGATGCCGGAATTTATGTTTATGATCTAGAAAAAAGTTTTAGAATCGTTCAAAATGGAGTTACTTTAAAAGGTAAAATAGACAGGATTGACAAACTTCAAGATAAAACTTTTGTCATTTTGGACTACAAGACATCATCAAGTTTAAAAATAGATACAGAAAGAAATATCGATACAACAACAGATTTCCAACTTGAATTCTATTTCTTAGCAACAAAACATTTAGGTGTAAGTCAAGTTGGATATTATGATTTGAATGATGGAAAAATCAAAGATGAAATTCTTCTTGGAGAAAAACTTTCTAAACTCGATGAAATTTTAACATCGCTGGAAACAGAATATGTAGAGTTTTCAATGTGTGAAAAACCACAAACATGTGAATTTTGTCCATATAAAATAATCTGCGAGAAAGACTAATGGAAAAAAATATTCAAATAAATATTCAAGAATTGATAGGTTTGAAAAAATCATTTATGTTGTATGTTGGTGGAGAATATTGTTCAGTATGTAAAGTTTTGCGGCCAAAGATATTTGATGCATTTGATAGGGAATTCCCAAATATAGACAAATTAAGTATCGATATTGAAGACCAAAGAGAATTTGTTGCTCAACAAAATATTTTTGCCGTACCAACTATAATTGTTTATTTTGAGGGAAAAGAATTTTTTAGAAAAAGTCGAAATTTGTCCGTTGATCTATTTATTGAAGAAGTTAGACGGCCATATAATATTTTCTCATAATCTTATTTTTTGTACCCATTTGATACTATTATTAAATAATCAACAGCAGTAGGACAAGGAATCTAAATGGTAGTAATCAAGACAATTTTAAAATATCTCATAGGGACATTTTTAGTGATGCAACTTTTTTTTGTTACTTACGATGAGCCAAAGAAAGTTGATCCAGCTCTTGAATTGAAAGCGCCACCTGAAATAATGGCAATTTTAAAAAGAAGTTGTTACGACTGCCATTCAAACAACACCGTTTTGCCTTGGTA
>CAIJNA010000108.1 GCA_903821805.1 uncultured Campylobacterota bacterium
CAAACACTTCTTACAGACAAAGACATAAATCAAAATATACGAGATAGATTTTTGGAAAAGATTGAAGCCAATGCAAATAAAATGACTGATATGATCGATAGATTAAGACTTTCAATTAGATTAGATGATGGTCAAATGGAAACGAAAATAAAAGCTACAAATATAAAAACGTTGATTTTAAATCAAATTGATGATCTAAAAGGAGCATATCCAAATAGAGAAATTATTTTTGAAGGAACAGAAATTACAAAAGAAGTTGATGAAACAATTTTTGGTGTTGCTATTGTAAATCTTGTTGAAAATGCATTAAAATATTCAAAAGATAACATAAAAGTGATTTTAAACAATGAAAAAATAAGTGTTATTGATCATGGAATTGGAATTAATCCAAATGAAATAGAAAACATAACCAAGAAATTTTATCGTGTATCATCAAATGGGTGGAATAATTCATTAGGTGTTGGGTTATCTCTAGTCGTAAATATCTTAAGCGCTCACAATTTTAAACTAGAGATTGAAAGTATTGAAAACGAAGGTTCAACTTTCAATATAATATTTTAGCAAACTAGAATCTAAAGAATAGGTCCTAGTTGTTCTCCTCCAACCATATGAAAGTGAATATGATTAACTTCTTGTCCACCTTCCCTTCCTATGTTTGTGATTATTCGGTATCCACTACCATTAATACCAACTTTTGAAGCCACTTTTTGAATAAATGGTGTCATATTTGCCATAACATCAGATGGCATAACATCAAAATTTTCAATATGAATTTTCGGGATTATTAAAATATGAATTTTAGCTTGAGGATTTATATCTTCAAACGCTAAAAAACCTTCATCTTCGAGAATTGTTTTGTTTGGTATTTCACCTTTTATTATTTTACAAAATATACACATTTTAAATTCTCCTATTTATCCGAATCAGCCTATAATTCGTACTTTTATTTTTATGATTTCTAGTATAACCAAAGTATAATTAAGATTAAAGTACAATCTTCAACTTTTTAAAACTAAAAGATGACTAGGAGAATACTTGAATACAGATTGGTTAGAAAAAATAAATGCCGCTTTATCACTCGAAGACGTAGAGACTCTACGAATAGATATTTTTGGTAAAAAAGGTGATCTTACTTTAGAGTTTGCAAAAATGAAAGATGTACCAAATGAAGAAAAAAAAGCTTTTGCTCAGCATCTAAATGAACAAAAAACATTATTGAGTGAAGCTTTAGAAAGCAAAAAAACTATTTTATTAGTTTTGGCACTTGAAGAGCAACTTAAAAATGAAAAAATTGATGTTACCAAATTTGTAGCATCTCCACAAAGTGGTGCAATTCATCCTGTACAATTTACAATGGATAGAATTATTTCTTATTTTCAAAATCTGAATTTTAGTGTAGAAGATGGTCCTTTAGTAGAAGATGATTTTTATAATTTTGAAGCATTAAATCTTCCTGCTTATCATCCAGCAAGAGATATGCAAGATACATTTTACACGAAAGATGGAAAAGTTTTAAGAACACATACGAGCCCTGTTCAAATAAGAACAATGCTTGCAAACAAACCGCCTATTAGAATGATAGCTCCTGGGGCTGTTTTTAGAAAAGATTTCGATATCACCCATACACCAATGTTTCATCAAGTTGAAGGATTAGTTGTAGCTGGTGAAGGTGAAATATCATTCGCTAATTTAAAGTATGTCATGGTTGAATTTTTAAAACACATGTTTGGGGATGTTGAAGTTAGATTTAGACCATCTTTCTTCCCATTTACAGAGCCATCAAGTGAAGTAGACATATCTTGCGTATTCTGCAAAGGTGAAGGATGTAGAGTTTGTTCGCATACAGGATGGCTTGAAGTTCTTGGATGTGGGATAGTTGATGTTAATGTATTTCAAGCCGTTGGATACAAAAATGTAAGCGGATATGCTTTTGGTCTTGGAGTTGAGAGATTTGCTATGCTTATTCACAAAATTGGAGACTTGAGAAGTCTTTTTGAAAGCGATATTAGATTATTAGGACAATTTAGATGATAGTTACAAGACAATGGTTAAATGAATTTATAGATATTTCAAGTATCACGACAGATAAAATTTGCAAAGCATTCAATTCGATAGGACTTGAAGTTGATAGCGTAAATAAAATTGAAATTCCACAAGGTATAAAAATTGGTTTTGTTGAAAGTTGTGAAAAGCATCCGGATGCTGACAAACTTAGCATTTGTCAAGTAAATCTTGGTACTGAAACAGTGCAAATTGTTTGTGGTGCATCCAATGTAAAAGCTGGGATATTTGTTCCAGTTGCGACAATTGGAACAAAGTTAAGTGAAACTTTTGAAATAAAACCATCAGTTTTAAGAGGTACTGCATCAAATGGAATGATTTGCAGTAGTACAGAAATAGGCCTTCCAAAGCTAAATGATGGAATTTTACCGCTTGATAATTCAATCGGTGAACTTATTTTAGGTGCCAGTTTATCTACTTATCCTCTTCTTAATGATGAAATTATTGAGATTGAACTTACACCAAACAGAGGGGATTGCTTAAATATAATTGGTGTTGCGAAAGAACTATCTGCATTTTTCCATATACCACTCATTGAATTAGAAAATAAAATCATTGATGATTTGGGTGCAATCGGAAGAAGTTTAGATATTAATTATTTAACAAAAACGTCGCCTAGTATTATTTTCAAAATGGTAAATACAAAAGAATTTTCACTGCCTTTAATATACAAATTAAGAGTTGCTAACGTGGATATTTCAAAAACTTCTGATCTAGAAACTGCTGTTGCATATTGTGTTCATTCAACAGGAGTAACTTTCAATACTTACACACAACCTGCAAATCTTGAAACACAAAAAATACAACTTACAGTTAATGACAACGAAAATGGATTTGCTCAAGTTATTGGAAATGAAACTCTTTGTACTATTGGTATAGAATCAAAACATTCTGTCATTGAAGGATTTGAAATAATTTTAGAATCATCTTATGTTGAACCTACAGATTTAGCAAAAAGAGTATTTGAAACGAAACAAAAGACTGGTGAGTTGTATTACAGAAGCGCTAGAGGAACAAATCCTAATTTACAATTTGGAATAAATTATTTAAGTACATTTTTATCAAATTGTGGATGCAAGATTTACAAAGGACAGCTTGACTTTATAAATGAAATAAAACCAAAATTGATTGATGTAAATATCAAAACAATTAATAAAATAATTGGTCAAAAAGTTGATAAAAGAACTATAGAAACAATTTTAGCATCTCTTGGATTCATTGAAAACAAGATGAAAACTGAAGATACTATAACATTCCAAATTCCAGCACAGAGACATGATATTTTTAATATAGCAGATGTAGCTGAAGAGATTGTAAGAATGATAGGTATAGATAATATAGTTGCTAAACCATTGTCAATAGATGAATCTAATAAAATAAATAATATTTCTAATGATATTACAAAAAAGAATAAACTGAGAAGTTTTGCTATTGCTAATGGTTTTTATGAGACAACAACTTACGTATTTAGTTCACGAGAATTATTGTCAAAATACAATTTTTCTGTCGTTAATGACTCGTTAGATATTTTAAATCCTATTACTTCGGATTTAAATACTTTCAGAACAACATTACTTTTAAATCTTGTTCAAGGAATGAGCCAAAATCAAAAAAGTGGTTTTAAATCAATCGGCCTCGATGACGAAGA
>CAIJNA010000109.1 GCA_903821805.1 uncultured Campylobacterota bacterium
CTTTTTCTTTTGCTATATATGTCTTCATAAAAAATGCCTCACTCGTGAGGCAAACAATGTTATCACATCGCTCGCGCCTTGTCAAACTATTTTTTCTAACCAGGTTAGAACTTTATCCCTCTATCCTTGAGCTCCCTTTCAAGCTTCTCGGCCCCTTCGAACCTTATCGAATCGATACCCAGCTTCGTCGCTTCTTTGATCAAATCCTCACGGTCGTCTATGTATAATATCTTGGACCTGTCGCAGCCGGCCCTCTTCACAACATCATCAAATATAGAAAAAGCAAAAATTGAATATGCAAAAACTAAACATTACTTAGAACACATGAAAGATGGACTAAAGCTAAATGTTGAAAAAGCATATTTAACAAAACAAGCAAAAGCTTCAGTATTGGAAGAAAAATTAAAAGCTCAAACATTAGCTACAGACATCTTAGAAAAATCTAAAGAGATGTATCAAAATCAACTTATGACAATGAGTGATCTACTTCTGCAAAGTGCAAATGAACAAAAAGCACGAGCTGAATCTATAATGGCAAAATATGAATTTACTCTGGCATCTGCCGAACTTCAACTTGCAATTGGTCAAGAATTAAACTAAGTACAAAGGACACTTATGAAAACTATCAAAAACAATATAAATAAATTTATGCTTCTAATGCTTCTTGGAGCTTCATCTCTTATGGCTAATAATTTAGAGCTTGCGGCAACTGTTATTTCTGATAATGAAAAATTTATTACAAGTAGATTTATGGGATTTATCACAAATCTAAGAGTTACAGAGGGTTCATTTGTAAGAAAAGGTGATGTACTTTATGAAATCGATACATCAGACATGGATGCCAAAAAAACTCAAGCAAATATCCAAGTTGCAATGTACCAAACACAACTTCAAACTGTTCAAAGAAACTTTGATAGATACAAAAGATTATATGAAAAAGGACTTGTTGCAAAAGCTCAAGTTGAAGAGATTGAGATGAATTATAAAAATCTTTCTGATATGGTAAGGGTTGCAAAATCACAAGAAGGTGAAGTAAAATCACAATACAAATACCTAACAATAAAAGCCCCAAATAGTGGTGTTATCACTAAAAAAATGATAAAAAGTGGTGAAATGGCGATTCCAGGAATGCCAGCACTTGTTCTAACAGATCTTGGAAATTTAAAAATGCAAGCTGAAATCGGTGAAGCTGATTTGTTTAAAGTTAGAAATGGAAGCAAAGTTGATATTGAAATTCCATCTTTAAATTATAAAACAACTGGAACGGTTAGTGCAATTATTCCAAGTTCAAATCCTATGACACATACTTTTTTAATCAAAATTTCTTTCAAAAAAATACCAAAAGTTTATCCAGGAATGTATGCAAAAGTCTTCATAAAGGCTAAATAATGAAACCTAATGATTTAGAATCTCTCAAAGTAAATGATACGGCTGGGAAACTGGCTAAGAAATTTATTTATAGCCCATTAACATCTGTATTAGCGGCTTTTTTACTTATTATTGGTTATTTATCATTAGAGATAATGCCACGAGA
>CAIJNA010000110.1 GCA_903821805.1 uncultured Campylobacterota bacterium
TTGAAGAACTAGAAGAAAATAAGAAATTACTTGAAGATATGGATATGGGAGTTGTTGCTAAGCCAAAAGACTTTAAGCTTCCACCAGTTGAATTTTTTGCAAAGCCAGTAAAAACTAAAATAAAAGTAAATGAAGCACTAATTGATAGAAAAATAGAGGATCTGCTTCAAAAACTTATGCAATTTAAAATCGAAGGTGATGTTGTAAGAACTTACACTGGTCCAATCGTTACAACATTTGAATTTAAGCCAGCTCCAAATATTAAAATTTCAAAAATATTAGGATTGCAAGATGATTTAGCAATGGCACTTAAGGCTCAAACAATAAGAATACAAGCACCAATTCCTGGAAAAGATGTTGTTGGAATAGAGGTTCCAAATGAAAATATGGAAACTATTTATTTGAGAGAATTACTTGAAAGCGAACTGTTTCAAAATAGTAAATCACCACTAACAATGATTCTAGGAAAAGATATTGTAGGGCAACCTTTTATAACGGATTTAAAAAAACTTCCACATCTTTTAATTGCAGGAACTACAGGAAGTGGTAAGTCTGTTGGTATAAACGCGATGATTTTATCTCTTCTTTACAAGAATTCACCTGATAATTTAAAACTTATCATGATTGATCCAAAAATGCTTGAATTCTCAATGTATAATGATATTCCACATCTTTTAACACCAGTTATTACAAGACCGGCTGAAGCTATTAATGCTCTTGCAAATATGGTTAAAGAGATGGAACGACGTTATTCAATGATGGCAAAAACAAGAACTAAAAACATTGAAAATTACAATGAAAAAGCACTTGAAGAAAGATATGATCCATTTCCATATATTGTAATTATAATTGATGAGCTAGCAGATCTTATGATGACAAGTGGTAAGGAAGTTGAAATCAATATCGCAAGATTAGCACAAATGGCTAGAGCAAGTGGTATACATTTAGTTGTAGCTACTCAAAGACCATCTGTTGATGTTGTAACTGGACTTATTAAAGCAAATTTACCAAGTAGAATTAGTTACAAAGTAGGTCAGAGAGTTGATAGTAAGATTATTCTTGATTCAATGGGTGCAGAGTCATTATTGGGAAGAGGGGATATGTTGTTTACGCCACCAGGCATGAGTGGTTTAGTTCGTATACATGCTCCTTGGAGTGATGAAAAAGAGATCGAAAAAGTTGTTGAATTCTTAAAAGATCAAAGAGAAGTTCAATATGATATTAGTTTCTTGAAAGAAAAAAGCGATGAATTTACATCTCTTGGAAGTGGTTTGGAGTTGGGCGAACTTGATGAATATTATGAAGAAGCTAAACTGATAGTTTTGCAAGACCAGAAAAGTTCAATTAGTTATTTACAAAGAAGATTAAAAATAGGTTACAATAGAGCTGCTAGCATAGTTGAGCAATTAGAATACAATGGTGTTTTGTCTGCTGTGAATTCAAAGGGCAACAGAGATATTTTAATATAGATTGTTGTAAAATTATTTTGATTTTAAAACAATCGCTTGATGAATAAATGAGAACAAATTTTCATTTTATAAATAAAATTAAGGAGCGCAAGATGAACACAAGTATAGTAGGAAGACATGTAACTGTAAATGATGAGTTGAAAACACATATACAAAACACAATGGATGTATTTAGTAAATACAATCTAGATATAGTTTCTATAAATGCAATCATCTCACAAGAACAAAAACATGGTAAAAATTTGATTACTTTTGAATATGTTTTAAATATGGCTCACCAAGATACAATCGTTGTAAAACAAAAAGATAAAGATTTGCATGCTGCTATTGATATCGCTACTGATAGAGTTTCGAAAATCTTAAGAAGACATAGTGATAAAATCAAGTCTCATAAAGCTACAAAACTTACTGGTGTGGCAATGATTGACGAAGAAGACAAGGTTGCAAAAGAACTTGAAATGCTAGAAGATGAAATTGTACCTGTAAAATTAAAATCATACAAACCAATGGATATAGAAGAGGCTTTAAATATGTTAAAAGAAGATGGCGGAGTTTTTAAAGTATTCTACGACATGGATGACAATTTAAGAATTCTTTATAAAATGAAAGATAGCGCACAATTTGGATTGTACTAATATTTAAAAACAAGGGGTTTTTGTGAATTTAGAAAAAGTAATTTCAGGATTTTTTATAATTCTAGCTATGACATTAAACTTCGGTTTCTTTTATGGCGATATAGATGATATTTCTCAACATAGTAAATATGAGCTTTTTGCTGCAATAGTAGTCAATCTTATTGCTACTACTTTAAAGCTTGGGGATAGAACTCAAATGGGTTCGGTGCTTTTGGCAACAAGCTTAGTTGCAGACATACAACTTATAGCAGCAGCAACTGTTTGGACAATAGGAGCTTATGCCTACGCGCTTGATTCTTCAACTATAGTCCTAGTTGTTTCACTTTCAGGTGGTGCATTATTGGCTAACTTTGTTTCTGTTGTTTTATATGTAGGTGATACATTAAAATCAAAACGATAATTTAATGAAAAAAATGTTGCTTTCATATGAATAATAGCGCTTTATGGATAGTTCTTCATAGAATGAGAGCACCTCTTTTGGTGCTCATTGTTACATATACTATTGCAATTATTGGATTTTTACTAATTGATGGTATAGACAATAATGGTAAAGTTTATCATATGAATATTTTTGATGCCTTTTATGTTGTTACGTATACCGCAACAACTATTGGATTCGGCGAGATTCCTTATGCTTTTACATACGGTCAGAGAATTTGGATGTCAATGATTGTTTACGCAACAGTTATGGGCTGGTTTTATTCTTTGGGATCTATCATTTCGTTATTTCAAGACAAGCTTTTGTTGGCGCAAATTGCCGAATCAAGGTTTAGAAAACAAATTAAAAATTTAAATCAAAGTTTTTTAATTGTTCTTGGTTATAACTACACCACAAGTGAAATAATCAAAAAAGCAAACAAA
>CAIJNA010000111.1 GCA_903821805.1 uncultured Campylobacterota bacterium
AAGAGCATTTTTTTGAAATGGTAAAAAAATCAAAAGAAATGATTAGAAGTGGCGATGTATTTCAAATTCTTATGACAAATAGATATTCTCAAAAAGTCAAAATAGATAATTTAAGCTTTTATAGGGCCTTACGTAGTAAAAATCCTTCGCCATATCTTTTTTTACTTGAGTATGAAGATTTTGCAATTGCGGGTAGCAGTCCAGAAGTAATGGTTAGATTAAAAGATAATAAAATTCTATTACGTCCAATAGCTGGAACAAGAAAACGTGGAAATACTATTGTCAAAGATTTAGAAATGGAACAGGAACTCTTAAATGATCCGAAAGAGCTTGCTGAGCATGTTATGCTTATTGATTTAGGCAGAAATGATGTGGGAAGAGTTTCTAAGGTTGGGACAGTGAAAGTAACAGACAAAATGAGAGTTGAGAGATACTCTCATGTTATGCACCTTGTGAGTGATGTTGAATCAGAACTTGACAGTAAGTATGATATGTTTGATTTATTTGCATCTGTTTTTACAGCTGGAACTATGACTGGAGCTCCAAAAATTAGAGCAATGGAGTTAATTGCTGAATTCGAAGGAATTAAAAGAAGTTTTTATAGCGGAAGTATTGCTTATTTTGGATTTGATGGAAACATGGACAGCGCAATCACAATCCGTACATCACTTATCAAAGATGACACGATAATATTTCAAGCTGGAGCTGGAATTGTTGCCGATAGTATTGATGAACTAGAATTTCTAGAAGTTACAAACAAATTAGCTGCAAATATTACAACACTAAAAGATTTAAGTAATCTATAAAATACTTACACGATGATAGTATTTTATTATCTACTATCATCGTGCGTAAAAAATTCAAACAATACTTATTATATAGTAATCTCTTAAATCGTTTTTGATAAAACTTTAGATAAAATCCGAGCTTAATATAAACAAACAAAAGACAGAAGGTTTAATCAATGATAAGTTGGATGCAAAAACATAAAAAGTGGCTCGTAATAACGATTTGGATAAGTACAATAGCATTCGTTGGTGCTGGATTTGTAGGATGGGGATCATATAGTTATGGTAAAAGCGGTGGCACTGTTGCAACTGTTGGGTCTATAGATATTAATTCTGAAGATTTACAAAAAGAATATAGCGGTCTTTATGCACAATATGAGCAAATGTTTGGAAAAGAATTCAACAAAGAAACTGCAGACAAATTAAAACTTGATCAACAAGCTTATAATAATTTAGTTCAAAAATATTTAATTTTAAATCTCGCTAAAAAATATGGTATTACTGCTACAAATGATGAGGTTTTGGCAGAATTAGTTAAATACAAAACATTCTTCAAAGACGGAAAATTTGACAAAGAAACATATATTCAAATTCTTGCTCAAAACAAAACTAACCCTACTGATTTTGAAGAGGGTTTGAAAAAAGATATTACTTTTTATAAAACAATCTCTATATTTAATTTATCAATGAATGACAAAGAGATGAAAACTTTAAATCAAATATTCTTTTCTGAAGATAAAGTTTCAATAAACATAATAGACTCTAAAAATATCTCTAAAGATTACAAGCCAGAGGATCTAAAAAAATACTGGGAAGCAAATAAAAATAACTATAAATCTATCCCAACATACAAAATAGCAATACAAAAATTACAAATTGGAACAGATGAAAAACTTTCTAAAAACGATGCATTAAAAAAATATTTAGCACTTAAAAATGGTAAAGAAACATTTACTTCTGAAGAAGTTATTGATGATAAAAATAGTTACTTTGCTGAACATTTAGTGGCAATTATTGGTATGAAAAATGGCGAAATAGCAAAACCATTTAAAATAGATAATGACTTTGTAATTGTTAAGATGATTACAAAAAATTTACCTTCACCACTTGCTTTTGAGCAAGCAATTTCATTAGTAAAAGCTGATTTTGAAAAATCAATAGTTAAAAAAGGATTGGAAGCCAAAAGAGATGCTTTACTTAAAGATTTCCAAGGAACATCAATAGGCTATATCAATAAAGATCAAGCGCCAATTATT
>CAIJNA010000112.1 GCA_903821805.1 uncultured Campylobacterota bacterium
GTTTCAAAAAATATTTTTTATTACAAGAGGGCCAAAATATATAACAAAAACAGGATTTGGAACGATTGACAATGAAGAAACAATCAAGGAATGGAGATTTTATAAATTTGACTCGAACGACAATGAAAAAATGTCGCATAAAGAAAGATTCTATGACAATACAGATAAAACTTTCGGTTATTTAGATAGTTTAAATATACCAATATATTATATTTTGGAAAATCCAGAGTTGGGTTTTTCTCCTAAAAATTGTGCTAATCGCCCATTCAATATATTTAAAAATGAATGCAAAATAAAATATGAAGAGTATAAAAATCGTACATTTGAGTATAAAAATAAAATACGTGAAATTGTCAATAATTACAAAAATATACGCGTAATAGATCCAGAAAATGCATTTTGTGATGATCAATATTGCTACGCAATGAAAGATGAGAAAATGTTATATGTAGATGATGATCACCTCAGTATAAATGGCTCAGAATTACAAGCAAAATATTTAATAAATAAGGTTTTGAATGCTAAGTAATTCTAGAATTTTTAGTTATTTAAAACCAAAATCAGAATTTAGTCAAAATGTTTTAACACTAATGACAGGAACAGCTATAGCTCAGGCGATTCCAATTGCAATTAGTCCTATTTTGACACGACTTTATACGCCAGCAGATTTTGGAGTTTTGGCAATATTTATGGCTATCATAGGCATCTTTGGAGCCATAATGAGTGGTAGATATGAGATGGCAATAATGCTTCCAAAAAAAGATGAAGATGCAATAAATATTGTTGCTTTGGGATTTATTATTATTGTTGGTATAACATTATTCGCATCTTTGTTTATAGCTTTGTTTCACCAACAGATAGTTTTTTTATTTAATAATGATGAGATTTCAATTTGGCTCTATTTTATACCTTTGACATTATTTTTTACTGGTTTTTTCAATCTTTTAACATATTATAATAATCGTAAAAAACACTACCAAGAGATTTCAAATGCAACTATACTAAAATCAATTATATTATCAATAATTCAATTGCTAGTTGGATTTATTAAGCACGGAGCTACAGGGCTTATTAGTGGACAAATTATTTCAACAATCTTTGCAAATATGACACTTCTTAAAATAATAACAAAAGATAAAAAGTTAGTCGCTAAAATAAGCATTACAAAAATGCTAGCACTTGCTAAAAAATACAAAGATTTTCCGAAATTTCAAGTTCCTCATGCATTTACTGGTGGATTGTCACTTAGTGCACCAATATATGTTTTGTCATCTTTTTTTAGTTTAAGTGTTGTTGGTTTTTATTCTTTGAGTACAAAAATCATTTTTATGCCACTCATGATAATTGCAGGAGCAAGTGCCAAAGTATTTAATCAGCAAATAACAAATATTTACAACTCTAAGGGCGACAGCTATCAATTTGCAACGAATGTTTTGAAGTCTTTGTTAAAAAAAGTTTTTATCCTCTTTGTTATTGTTGTTATTTTTGCACCGATTATTTTTGAATTAGTATTTGGTGAAGCTTGGAGAGAAGCTGGAGTATATACTCAAATTTTGTCGCCTTGGATTTTGTTAAATGTTTTGGTCTCTACCATTTCATACATTCCAAGTTTGGTAAATATGCAAAAAAAAGCATTTGTATTGTCAATAGTTCATGTTGTATTTATAACAATAGCACTTCTTGCCGGAGCATATTTTAGTGATATTTATTTGTCGCTAGTATTATTTAGTATTACTCAATCTTTAATTTTATTATACAATTTGCAGTGGATGCTTAAAGCATTAAAAGAGGGTAAAAAATGAAAACACTTTTGATAGCACATTCGTCTACAGTATTTGGAAGAGAAACATTTAAAAAA
>CAIJNA010000113.1 GCA_903821805.1 uncultured Campylobacterota bacterium
ATCGAGTGGATTTTAACAAGTCTTGAGTTAATTATAACTGAAGACTCTAATTTTATTTAACAAGTTTTTATTAAGTTTCATGAAAATGTTTCATTTGTCCACATTATTTTTTATATATCTGCATATTATTTTTATCAAATTGTATTAAAATTGATTTTTTTACAATTAATCAAGTAATGGGGAGCAATTTGGGCTATTTAGTTTCTTTTTTTCCATGTCAATAAATTTCATTTTAAGATCATTATTGTTTTCTAAAAAGGTTGATGCAATTGTTCCTCTTCTTTTTACTGATGATTGATATTCATAAATATATAAATTATTTTCATACATTGACATTCGAACTGGAGTTGCAATTGAGTATGTAGCAATAATTGCCTTTTTAGATAATGTCTTTGCAATATCAGCAAAATATTCTTTTGTCCATAGTTCTTGATTTGTTTCGCTACTAAAAGCATCCTGATAGACTATGTCTATTGAATCGATAGCTTTAATGTATTCCCTAGCATCACCAATAAAAACATTAATAGTAAACTGATTATCTTTGTAATATTTATTAATCGATAGCTCTTTAAGAATATATAAAATATTTGCAAATTCATTTGGATACTCAAAATACTGTAAAGATTCTATAAGTTGCAAATCAAGTTCTGGTGAAAAGAAATTTATTTTTGTTGTGAGATTAAATTTTTTGATGTAATAAATTGTTGCTAAAGTATTATATCCAAGACCAAAACATATATCTAGAATATTTAGCTCTTTGGCGTTTGCAAATATTTTTAAAGCTGGTATTACATATTTATTGAGCGATTCATTAAAAGCACCATCTTGAAGGCTATGAAATGTTTGAGAATATTTATCCGAATATAAAGTATTACTTCCATCGGAAGTTAATTTATAATCCATTTCCCCACATATGCATTTTTTTAGCGACTACTAAATCGTAGTCATTAAAAATATCTATTGAATTTGTTGCTCGAAAGTCATTTCTATCAAGAACTTCAACCATAAACTGAAGACTATTTTTATTTTTATGTGAAATTAAAATTACATTTGCAGAATTTTCTAAAGAATGATAAATTACCTTAATGAATTTATCAATATCTTCAATCTCATTCAAGCAATCAGTGACAACTACATATTCAAAATCTCTTGCCACCAATTTAAACTTATCAAGATCGATCGAATTAAATTCTTTATATGTAAGTTTTCCATTTATTTTTTCAGTAAAATCAAAAAGAGCTTCTTTTATTTCTGGACATTGATGATCAATATTCAGCACGGTTGTATTGGGTGCTTTTTGAAACAAAGACAAAAAAGTCTCTATTTCTTTATTAGTAATCATTAGATACCAAGCTTTTCCATACGCTCATCTGTTAAGAGTAATGCTTCATTATCCATTGTTCCAACACCATTTTTTATAACATGTTTAGCAATCTTTTTAGCATCTTTCAATGAGTGCATTTTATAAGTTCCGCATTGATAAATATTTAATTCTGGAATATCGCTTTCGCTTTCAACTTTTAATACGTCTTTCATTGCTTTTTTTGTTGCTTTTGCAACTGCTTCGGCACTTGGGTTTCCAAGCAAGCTCATATAAAAACCTGTTCTGCATCCCATTGGTGAACAATCTATTATTTCAACATCATCACCATTTAAATGCTCTCTTATAAATCCAGCAAAAAGATGCTCTAAAGTATGAATTCCTTTGCCGCTCATTTTCCCAACATTTGGTTTGTAAATTCTTATGTCATAAACAGTAATGTCATCTCCGCTTTTACTTTGCATTTGTTTTGCAACTCTTACTGCTGGTGCTTCCATAATAGTATGGTCAACTTTAAAACTATCCAATAATGGCATTTTTGATCCTTTTAATTTGTTTTATTTTTAAAATCTCTTTTACAAAAGTATAATAACCAAAAAAGCCTAAGTCTTGTTTGACTTAGGCTTTAAAGTTACCAAAAAAATATTGATTTATTTTTTTAATTTATCTGCTCTTGGATAGATAAATACAGCATCTCTTACAACAAAAACTTTTAAAGGATCTTCTACTGCATATGCTTTTAGAGTAACAGTAATTGGAGTGTCATGTCTGCTATCATTTACTAACAATTCATTCGTTGAAAGTTGTATAACTTTTTTAGCTAATTTACCTTTACTTAAAGTAAATTGTTGAAATCTTTTTAGCGTAATTTTACCTTTGTATTTTCCAATAATCTCTAGATTATAAGTATATGCTTGTTTTTGTGTATTTTGGAATAATAGTACAAAACTATTTGTAACTTGTCCACCTTCATATGTTTTATATAGTTCAGTAGTTTTATTAACATTTAAAAGCATGTACTCTTTTTTACCGCCCATAACAAACAGCATTCCGATAACTATTAAAAGAGCTGCAGCATACATGATACTTTTTGATCTTATTAATTTCAGACCTTGGTTGTGTATTACATCATTTGTGCTTGACCATTGAACTAAACTTTCTTTTCCAAGTTTACCCATAACTGTTGTACATGCGTCAACACATTCCAGACAATTGATACATTCTAATTGTGTACCTTTTCTGATATCAATATGCGTAGGACACACCGTAACACAGCTTTCACAAGCAGTACACTCATCAGTAGGATTAGCTAAATCTTTTGCTTTGAAAACAGTTTTTTGTTTTTTTGCATCATAAATTTCACCACCTCTATTTGGATTGTAAATAGCTTGGATTGTGTCGTTATCGTAAAGTACCGATTGAACCCTTGAATAAGGACATACATAAACACAAAAATTCTCTTGTAAAAACACAACATCATAAACCAAAAATGCTGCAATCCCTACAATAAAACCTATCATAGTTGTATGCTCAAGCGGATCAGCAAGGTATGCAAAGAAGTCTGCTGGCGGAATAAAGAACCACATAAAGTCTGCTGCAGACAACAATGCTAAAAATGCCCAAATAGCTATTGCAATTGGTTTTTTAATTTTATTAGAGTTTTTTGTATAATCTGGATCTTTTTGTTTATTTTTTATTCGTCTCATACCTAACAATTTAGTTTCAATTAAATCTCTATAGATAACCCTGAAAATAGTTTGCGGGCAAGCCCATCCACACCAAGCTCTACCGCCAATTGCAGTTACTGCAAATATTCCCAAAAATAGTAGCATTAGTAAAAATGGCATCATATATAGCTCTTGCATATCGAATACTATCCCCATAAGGTGCAATTGCTTTTTGTCAAACGATAATAAAAATACTTGATTGCCACCTATTTGTACAAATGGTAGTCCAACTGCCACAATACTTGCAAACGCATATGCCCAGTATCTTTTGATACGATACGAAGTTTTTTCTATTTTTTCTTCCATTGTTTCTTCCCCTGTAAATAACTGAATAAATTATATATTATTAAAGCTTATGATAAACATAAAATATTATTATTAATTTATCTGGTTTGTTAATTTGTAACTTTCTAGCTTGTGACTCAATTTTTCATAAAAACTATTCATATCAAGCTTCAAATCACTGTCTCTCATTTTTTTACCCCAAGTTGGTTCCGGAAAATAACTATCATTTTTAAATCTTGCTTGAATATGAAAATGAACTTTTGGCACGTAATTTCCAAAAGAAGCTATATTGATCTTATCTGGATTAAAAAATCCAATCATCTCTTTTTCAATAACATCAAGCATTTGAATTATCTCAATTCTAAGATCCAAACTGCATTCACTAAACTCTTTATGCGGAGTGACTGTAAAAATTTTTAGCCAAGGAATTTCAAATGGCTCTATTTCAACCCTTAAAGATTCGCCTTGAAAAATTACATTTTCCATCAAATAACCATTTTTATTTGTTTGTGCTCATGTAAAACTTTATGATAATGTGTTCTGTCATCATCATTATGAACCAATAACTCTATGTTATAACTTTTATATTTACCCTTACTGCTAACTTTTGAATGACTTACTTTGTGTGGCCTATCTTTGAAAACGTCTTTCGCTATTTCATGCCCATCATGTTCATCATGAATCACAATTTTATAACACCATTCGCACGGATATGTTAACTCCAATTTGTGTTTACTTAAATCGATCATATATTGTAATCTCCTGTTTTTCCACCGCTTTTATGTACAAGTTTAATATCACTTATAATCATACCTTTATCTATAGCCTTTACCATATCATAAATAGTCAAAAGGCCTATACTAACTCCAGTTAAAGCTTCCATTTCAACACCTGTTTGACCTTTTAGTTTTGTAGTTACAGTCAATCTAAAAGTGCAAATATCATCAAGTTGCTCTACATCACAGTTGATCCCTGTAAGCAAAAGAGGATGACACATTGGAATAATTTCTGGAGTTTTTTTTGCGCCCATAATACTAGCAATCACTGCTGTTTGAAGAACTGGACCTTTTTTGTTTTGATTACTAATAACATTATCATAAGCTACTTTACTCATAGTGATCATGCCACTTGCTATAGCTATTCTTGATGTATCTTCTTTTGATGATACATCAACCATTTTTGGTCTATCTTGTTCGTCTAAATGTGTAAGTGTCATAGGCTATCTTTGTAATAAAATTATTGAGATCTTTAATTCTTTGATTGTACAAAAGTTAAGATTAAGCCAAAATTAACTAAAATCCGCGTCCAATTTAGAAAGAAAGTGGGTGATGTACAGTGCCTGGTGTTAAAGTAAAAGAAAGCGAATCTTTTGAAGAAGCGTATAGAAGATTTAAAAAACAATGTGATAGAAGTTTAATCGTTACAGAAACAAGAGCAAGAAGATATTTCGAATCTAATCCTGAAAAGAAAAAGAAAGAAAAAATCAATGCTAAGAAAAAAATGATGAAAAAACTTTATATGTTGAGAAGATACGAATCAAAATTATAATATTATAACTTTCCCTTAACCATAAGACTTTGAAGCCATTTTAAGGTTTCAAATCTTTTGGTATTTCTACCCTATTCCCAACTCCACAAAAGAAACTCAAAAAAGACTTCATATTGTAATTTATTCTTATGCTTAAGAATAAAAAATTATACTGAACAATTAAAATATTTATTTCATTTATGCACCGAACAAGAAGAATATCGACAGAACGAATCATTCATCATACATTAATAATTATTTGATTCTTTGCTTCTCAATCTTCTCAATCTTCTCTTTTGTAGTTGGAAGCAAAAGTTTTTCTAACTCTTCAAGTCTTCCGAAAGTTCTCATTACTTTAATAAAATTAATCATTGAGATACTTCCTTTTTGCTCATAATTGGAGTATGTTGTAGGTGAACTGAGTTCCGCTTCTTTTGCAAAATCACTCTGCTTTTTATTGGCAAATAGTCGTAAATCTTTTGCTCTGATTGCCAAGACCATCGCTATTTCTTCATCTGTAAGAGTTCCAAAAGCACTATTTGGATTGAGTCTATTTTTAAGTTTTTTCTTCGCTTTTGCTTGCGAATCTTGCAGTTTTTTTAATAAATCACTACTCATTATAGCGCTCCTTGAAGTGTTCTTTTATTAACATGTTCTAAAATTTGTTTTTGCTTTGATGATTTTACATCATACTCCTTAAGGAGTTGTGGCAAATCTTTATCTCTCAGGTTTTTCATTTTTTCTAAAGAAGCCGCAACAAACTCTAAATCTATTGAAAACTCAAGTGCAAGTGTAGTTATATCATCAATGTCAATTTTTGAAAGAGCTTTGTCATATAATGATAACTGATGCTCAACGGTTTGCTTTTCTCCTTTTGCAAATGTTAAATCATAAGCTGGTGTAGCTTTATATTTAAAATCAATATCACACATAAAAGAAAAGTTTCTGCTGTGATCATCTTGATTTACAAACATATAATTAAAAAGCATCTGTAAGAAAAGTTGTTTCAGACTCCCTAGTGCTCCTAATTTTACCGCACTTCTTAACAAATCTTCATACCCTATAGCTCTTGGAATATTGTAGTCTAAGTGAAGCAGTCCTGCAAGTGAATGTATATGGTATCTTTTTCCACTTGGTTCTATATCAAATCGTTTAGTGACAAAATGGTGTTTACCATCTGTTTCCACCAAATAGCAATCCATCATTTCAATATCACTTTTTTTAGCAAGTAGATAATAAATATACTCTACTTTAGAATATGTTGATTTGTTTTCATCATCATTTGATGTGTCATCATATTTTATGATTGCATGGATAAATCCATCTTTTAATGGTTTTGTGCGATCGCCTAAAAACACCTCTTTTGTGTCAAGATTTATAGCTCCAACTGCTTTGCTTCTAGCGCCTCCAACAAATGAATGAGCACTTATCAAAAAGGCATCTTGTAGTGAACGATAATCTCCTCCTTTTTTTAACTCATTAGCCTTAAGAAACATAGATTTTAACTCTATCGTTTCAATAAATCCATTTTCTTTTTCCATTGATGGTTCATATGTAATTGCTCCAAGTCCCCTATGACCGATAAAAAGAAGTTTATCGCTTACAGTTGGGTAAATATTTTTGTTTTGTAAAAAAAAGTTGTTCAATATTTCATTACCAAAATTACCAGGTAGTGAATCGCTAATGAATCCTGCAACCCTCTGCTGATATGTTAGATGTGTTGTGTCTATCTCTTTTTGATTAGAACTTAACATCAAAGGACTTACTTTATTGCACAAGTCGTCAACTTGTTTTAGATATACCCTGTCTTCTTCTTGGTACATATCTGCTATATGATTTCCGAATATATATATTGAAATTTTCTGCATTTTTATTCCTAATCCATAAATATTTGTAATAATATCATATTATCATATATAACTACAAATATTTATGCTCTTTTCTCCAATTTTGATAAATTCTGTATTTATCATTCGAACTTTGCTCTTAGTCAATTTTTGATAAAATCAATTGGCCTTCTAATAACAATATTATCGTTTTATTTCACTAAGGCATTACTCCAAAATTATTTTAATTTTTATAAAGCAGGCATAATTAAATGACTATACTACATTTTAGTGATACCCATTTAGGTTTTAATGACTTAGATATAATTAATGAAGAAAACATAAACCAAAGAGAAGCAGATTTTTATGATGCTTTTTCTCAAGTAGTTGAGCAGATCAAACAAATAAAACCTGATTATATAATACATACAGGTGATTTGTTTCATAGATCAAGCCCAAGTAATCGTGCAATTACTTTTGCACTAGAACAGTTTACAATTATCAACTCTTTAAATATTCCATTTATCCTTATCGCAGGAAATCACTCAACTCCAAGAACAAATCTAACTGGCCCAATTCTAAAAATATTTGACAATTTTGAAAATATATATGTAGCCTATGAGCAGCAATACAAAAAACATGAGTTTAAGGATATTGTATTTCACTGCTTGCCACATATGAATGATGATACAAAAGCACTTTCTCAAATAGAATTGTGCGAAGAGTCAATTAGCAAAAGTAAAAAAAATATTATGATGATGCATTGCAGTGTTGGCGCATGGTATCTTATGCAAGAATTTGGAGAGTGGGTATATCCAACGGATAAAGAGTATATTTTTCCAAAAATGGATTACGTAGCTCTTGGACATTGGCATGGGTTTGGAAAAGTCGGTAAGCATGAAAATGTTTACTATAGTGGTAGCACAGAACGAACAAGTCTCAATGATAAGAGAAATTCAAAAGGTTTTATACTTATTACATTCAATGATATACTAACTATTGAATACAAAGAGATTCAAATAAGGCCGATTCTAGAATTTCAAATAGACTGTGAGTGTCTCGATGTCTCTATTGAAGCGCTTGATTTATCGAATATACAAGGTACCATTTGTGAAGTCAAACTTATAAATCTGACAACAATTCAATCAATCGATATAAATACACCTGATATTAAAAAAGTGTTTGAAGGTGCTATGTATATAAATGTAAAAAGAGAGTTTAAATCATCAAACGATATTAAACCAATAGATGACATAGAATCACTTTCACTAGAAGATTATTTTATAGCACATATTAAGGAAGATAGCAAACATGATGAATTTGATAGACTAAAACTAAAGGTCCAGTCACTATTTAGTACTTATGAGGATGAATACAGTGATACTGAATAATATAGAATTAATAAACTTTAAGAAATATGCTCACAAAAGCTTTTGTTTCGAAGATGGCTTGGTCGGAATCATAGGTAAAAATGGGAGTGGAAAATCTACAGTATTTGAAGCAATACTTTTTGCGCTTTATGGTGAGCTTAAAACAAAAGGCTCAAAAGATCTTGTCAGAAATTCTAATGCAAGCGAAAAAGATGCAGTAAGTGTATCTTTGGAATTTGAATTTGAATCTATTGTTTACAGGGTTGTAAGAGAATTTAGAGGAAAGGCTTTATCTTCTAACGCAAAGTTCTATAAAAATGATGAGCTTACAACAACTGGCTCCAAAGAGGTAACGAGCTCTATAGTAAAACTTGTAAAGATGAGTAAAGATGCTTTTATGCATACATTATTTGCTTCTCAAAAAGAGCTTACAAGCCTGAGTAACCTAAAACCAGAAGATAGAAAGAAAATGGTACGAAAACTCTTAGGGCTAGAAAAAATTGATGCTATAGAAGTCATGCTTATTGAGAAAAGTAGAGGGCTCAAAAGAGAAATAGATGCATTTAGAGAAGTGCTATTAAGTAACGATGAAATAATCTCTAAAGAGACTATTATCCAAGCACACAATAAAAACAAAAATGCCATCAATAACAACTTGGCTACAAAATTAAAAGAGCTAAATATACTAAAACTAAAAGAGATAGAATCAAAAAAAGAGCTAGATATTTTACAAAAGACAAAAGATCACAAAACAAAACTATTAAGCGAGTTGGCGCTCTTAAAGAATACTCTTGAATCTAATAAATTACAACAAACTAAGCTAGCAACAGAATTGTTAGAATTGCAGCAAAAACAAAAAGAGCTAAGCGCTTTAGAGCCCTTTAAAATAGAATTTGAACACCTCCAAATACAATTAAAAGAACAACAGAAATTAAAAGAGATACAATTAAAAAAAGATGGTTTAAATAAAGAGCAGACTCAACTTGTAGAACAATATACAAAAGCCAAAAATGATATTAGTGCGCTAGAACAAGAAATTAAAGACCATGAAACATTAAAGTCGAAACACCAGCAGATAAAAAATGAGGCGGATAAACTTCAAATTATCATCAAAGAACTGGATACTAAAGTTAAAACAATTAGCTCTTCAATATCTGGTGAACAAAAACTTATAGATAGTACAAAAGCTCAAATAATTAAAATTGAACTCATTGGAAAAGATTCTAATTGCCCCACTTGCACAAGACCACTTCTTGAAGAATACGACAAAGTAATAGCTAATCTATCAAACACTATAGAGAGTATTCAAAAAGAAAAGATTGCAAAACAAGATATCGAATTATCCAAACTAGAAAAAGAAAAATTACTTATCGAAAAAGAAAAAGATGAGCAATTGAAACAACTTCAAGAACTAAACAAAAGAATTGCTATCGTGGAAACAAAACAAAAAGATCTTGTAAAAGCGAAGAGTTATTTCTGTGAGATTGAAGTTAAAAATACAAAAAATACAAAAGAGCTTAATGAGCTTTTACAATACTCTTATGATACAAAATTACATCAAGAAATGACTGCAAAAGAACTTACTTTAAAACCGATTTATGATAATTATAAAAAATTAACAATCATAACTCAAAGAGGTCCAATTATTCAAAAAGAGATTGAAGGACTTCAAAAGATTATAGATGAAAAAATGAATATGTTAACGCTTAGAGAGGGTGAAATTAAAATTGTTATCTATGATGAAACAAGCCATAAAGAAAAGCTTATTGCATTTACTAATTTGCAAAAAGAAAAAGATTCGCTAATAACCATCAATAATGATTTTAAAGTAAAAATAGCTTCTATTGATGGTGAAATTAAAACATTACAAACAGCACTCAATACAAATAAAGAGCATCAATTAAAATTATCAACAAAACAACAAGATTTAAATGATTACGAGAAAATAAAAGTATCACTTGGTGAGTTTAAAACAAAACTAAATTCAAAAATAGCGCCTAGAATTTCCAATATTGCTTCAATAATGTATTCTCAGATAACAAAAGGAAAGTATCAGCACATTGAAGTAGACAATGACTTTGATTTTTATATTTATGATGATGGACGAAAATTTCCAATAGATAGGTTTAGTGGTGGTGAAGTAGATCTTGCAAATTTAGTTCTAAGAATTGCCATATCAAAAACATTGTGTGAACTTAATGGTGCTGGGAACATAGGATTCTTGGCTTTTGATGAAGTTTTTGGATCTCAAGACGAAAGCAGAAGAATGGAAATACTAGAAGCATTTCATACAATAAAAGAACAGTATCGACAAATCTTTCTAATATCTCACGAGACCGAAATAAAAGAGATGTTTGAAAAAGTTATTGAAATCAGATAATCAGACAGGGACTATTCAACCAATAAATCTTATTGAAACTTCCTTGGATAATCTGCAAACAAAGAACCCTTATTAAACAGTAATAATCTATGGTTTATTTATTACAGATGAAATATATAGTAAAATAATTATATGAATAAAATATCAAAACTTTTAAATGATTTTAATGAACTAGTAATGTTTAAGCATTCGATTTTTTCACTACCTTTTATTTTTATAGCAATGATAGTTGCGGCTGATGGTTGGTTTGGAATATATCTTCTCATTATGGGAACTCTGGCTGCTTTAAGTGCTCGAAACTTTGCAATGGGATTTAATAGATATCTTGATAGAGATATTGATGCACTAAATCCAAGAACAATAAATCGTCCAAGTGTTGATGGAAGAGTTAGTCCAGCTCAAATGTTTTACTTTACGATACTAAACGCATTAATTTTTATAGCAGTTGCATATTTTGTAAATCCACTTGCATTTTATCTTGCAGTTCCTATTATTTTAGTTATTGGAAGCTACTCATATTTTAAAAGATTTTCGAGTTTAGCTCATATTATTTTGGGGATTTCACTTGGATTGGCCCCAATAGCAGGGGTTGTAGCGGTAAGTGAAACTATAACTTTATGGAGTATTTATTTATCTATTGGTGTTATGTTTTGGGTTGCTGGATTTGATTTACTATATTCGTTACAAGATATTGAAGTTGATAAAGAGCTTGGGCTTCACTCAATTCCATCAAAATTTGGACCAAAAAAAACAATGGTTTTTTCAAAAATCATGCATCTTATGACAATAATTTTTTGGACTTTATTTGCTATCGAAGCCGAACTTGGTCTCTTTGCATTCATTGCGATCATCATAAGTAGTATCATGCTTTCTTATGAGCATTATCTTGTTAATAAAGATTTTACAAAGATCGATAAAGCATTTTTTACAGTCAATGGATATCTTGGAATAGTATTTTTTGTTCTTATTGTTTTGGATATAGCTTTTTAAATGAAACACTTAAAAGGATTTTTCAACAGATACTTTTCGCTTGCAATAATAGCTATGTACTCAACCATGCACAAACTTACAAGAGTTGATAGTAATTTCCAATACCACATTAAAGCTTTTGAATATCAAGAAAAAAAGACTTCTCCTCCAACTATATTTTAATCAAAAGCTGACATTAGTCAGCAAATTAAATAACCGGATGAAGCTGGTTATACCAAAAATAGTAAAGCTGATTTTAGTCAGTTAATAAATGCAAAATATAGGAAAAAATCAAATATGAAAAGAAAAATCTCACTAAGTATAGCAACGGCCGTACTTTTATCTACAAACATTTATGCCTCAGAAGATCTAGGGATGATTACAGTTACAAGTGTTACCAAAAGTGAACAAAGCATTAAAGATGTTACTTCAAATGTTGAAGTGATTACGGGTGCAGAACTTGAAGAAAAACACATCACAACAGTTATAGACGCTTTAAAGCTAACAAATATTTCAATAAATCAAAGTGGAGGGATAGGACAAACAAGTTCATTTTTTCTAGGTGGTATGAGTGCGGAACATACTCTAGTATTAGTTGATGGTGTACGATACAATGATCCAACTGTAACAAATGGATATGCTTTACTTGACCATCTGATGATTTCGGATATTGAAAGAATTGAGATAATAAAAGGAGCACAAAGTGGAATTTGGGGAGCTGATGCTGCTGCTGGTGTTATCAATATCATCACAAAAAAACCAAATGAAAAACAGACACTTATGCTAAATCTTGAAGCTGGTAGTTTCAATACAAAAAAAACAAACATGAAAATTCAAGCAAAAGATGAAAAAAATAATTTTGGAATGAGTGTTTCACAAATCACAAGTGATGGCTTTAGTGCAATGGTGCCAAAAGGTAAAAATGTAGCAGATTATGAAGATGATAAATATGAAAATACAACTATAAAACTACAATATGGATTCAATATTAACGATACTAATAAGATAGATTTTGCCCATACTATTGTTGATGCAAAAGGGGATTATGATAGTGAATATTCAGTTGGAATACATCCAAATGATACAAATGCGAATTTTCAAAATAAAAATAAATTTACTCAAATAAATTTTAATCATATAGATAGTTTTAATATATTTAATATCTATAGTAATAAATCCACTTTTGACAGAACACTATATTCTGTTTCATCTTACGGAGCTTCAATAGGAGAATATGATGGGGAGACAAAAGAGATTGGAATAAAATCAAAAATTCCATATGCTACAAAAGACTTTATTATCATTGGTGCTGATTCAAAAGAGCAAATTATGAATAAAAGCTACTCTGTTCTTGAAGGGAAATACAAAAGTAAAGGGATTTTTGCAACAAATTCAAATAATTTCTCAAATACAATTGTAACTGAGTCATTACGAAAAGATAATTATGATAGCTTTCAAGATAAAACAACGGGGAAAATTGGGATTAAACAGATATTTACGGAAGATTTAAGTATAAATGCAAACTATGGAACAGCATACAAAACACCTTCTTTATATAATTTGTATGCAGGATTTGGTGCTGGAAATTTAAACTTAAAACCTGAAGATATTAAAAGCTTGGATGCTTCAATTGAATATAAAGATTTCGCGGTGAAATATTTCTCATCAACTATCGAGAATGAAATTTTATATCTATACTCACGAACTATGCCTGATTATTATCAAAGTGATAAAAAATCAAAATATAAAGGTTATGAGATCTCTTATCAAAAAGGATTTGAAGCAACTCTTTTGAGTCTAAAATATATAAACCAATCTGCAAAAGATGGTGATGGAGAAGATTTACAACGAAGAGAAAAAGAGAAATTGAATTTTTCAGCTGATTATTTTGGAATAAAAGCATTTAATTTCAATCTCAACGGTGAATATGTTGGGGAAAGATATGATGATTTAGCCAAAACAAAACAAACAGGAAAATATACAGTGATCAATACGGTGGTAAATTATGAATATAAAAGAAA
>CAIJNA010000114.1 GCA_903821805.1 uncultured Campylobacterota bacterium
ACACAATCTTCAAATAAATATTTGTGTTCTTTTGGAAGATTTTCAAAAACCATATTTGCCAAATCTCTGATCTCCCATAAGGCTGATTTGCTTGAACGTAGTGCAATGAAGTTTTGAAGACTTCTAGCATTTATGGTCCAAGTTAACTCTGTTTTGTAGCTTTCTGGCAAACAATATTTTGCTTTATCGTTTGCTACACCATCAATAAGCATAAGTCTTAAATTTTCTAACGCAACTATTGAAGCGAAGTCTACACCTAAAACATCTGTCCATACCAAATACTTCTCAGCTCTTTTCATATGTTTGTCGCCATATACTTCTTCTTTGTTTGTGTATTTTGCTTTTAGTTCAACCATGCTTGCGCCATCTGTGAAGCTCTGCTCATCTTTTAATTCTTTTAGAGTGTATCTTGTAGATTTTACAGATAAGCTTGCCATTCTGTGACGAGCTAATTCTTGAAGAAGTGCTCTACTGATCCCGCTTATATAAAATGTATAAGATAGGTGTTCTAAAGTTGAAGCGTGTTTATGTTTATTTCCAACTCTATCTATTAGTTCGCAATCTTTTTCTCCACCATTATCACTTTTATCATGACTATCCCAGCATGTTCTTATAGCTCTTGCACATACATTTAGGCTTGTGTGTTGTAATAATTCCGCTTTCATATTAGCTCCTATTGTTTGTTGTCAATTTTTTTAATTGTGGGATTGTATCAAATCTGAGTTGTAACTCTCGAATAAATGTTAATTATATATAATGACGTACAATCTTGATTTATTGTTCATTTGTAGGTTTTACTTCAATATCCCAAATAACAGATACACCATATTCGTGGTCTAAACATATATATTTAAAGTATTCAGTTTTTGTTTTGTAGCTAAAAAGTCTCACGATAACATCTTTTTTTGCTAATAAATCTCTAACTTCGTTTGGCCCTATTCCTCTTTTCCCCCATTTTAAAAGTGAATTGCCCCATATTCTAAAATTACAAGATGATTCTGGTGTGAGTTCAAACATCTCTCCGTCTTCAGTTTTCCATGAAGCATTTGAACATGTATAAACTTTTGCATTTTTGCCTTGGACTTTTTTGGTTTCATAGTTTATGATGCCATTTTCGCAATAAGGACATTTTCCTATGTAGCCCATGTTTTAAGCCAAAACCTCTAAAGCTTTTGCAACACAAGCTTCTAGTGAAACATCATCTGAAAGAATAGGTTTAATATGTGGCGGGAAATATTTGGCTGTTGTGTTTCCTATTGCTATAGCTTTAAAACTATCATCCCATAAATTATTGTTCAAAAAACATTTTATAGTTGATGGGGCTGAAAATATTATTATTGAGCCTTTTGGCAGTGGTTCGATATTTTCGTAATCATTGCAAATAGTTTCGTAAACTACAAGTTCATGGCAGTCGATAGTGTCTTTGGAATTCGTCTTTAAAATAGATACTAGATTCGAAACAACTTCTTTACCTCTTATATATAGCAGTTTTTGTATCTTTTTTGACTCATGATTTTTGGCTCTATTTTGGAATAACTCTGCAAGTTCATGTGCAAAATCATCACCATGTTTTTTTGTCCCAACGAATTTTAGGTTTCCTCCTGTCTTGTTTATTACATCGCCAGTTCTTTGTGCTATAGCGTATGCAGGTATATTTTTCCACGAGTCGTTGCATTTATTAATTCCCAAAACAGCATTTTTTGAAGTAAAAATAATTCCATCGTAATCATTTAGTAATAGATTTTGTTCTATAAAAGATATTTTAAAAATTTGTAGATTTTTTGCTCCGACCACTTGTTTGTCGCCTAAAACATAAATATTTTTTTTGGTTTGTATTTGTGAAGCCATGATTTATTGTATAGGATTTACAATTTTATTTGGTTTAAATTTGGTACAATTTTTTAAATTGCAAAAAAGAAAATAAGGAAATTGGAATGAAATTTACAGCTCCATTGAAATCAAACAGTAAAAAAATAATGCTTCTTGGAAGTGGTGAACTTGGAAAAGAAGTTGTTATTGAAGCTCAAAGATTGGGAATAGAAACTGTTGCTGTTGATAGCTACGCGAACGCACCAGCACATTTGGTTGCAAATCGAAGCTATGTTATAAATATGAAAAATCAAGATGAACTTTTGGATGTTATTAGAAGAGAAAAACCTGATTTTATTTTGCCTGAGGTTGAAGCTATAAGTATAGCGGCTCTTTTTCAAGCAGAAAAAGAAGGTTTTCATGTGATTCCAAATGCTGAAGCTGTAAATAAAACAATGAACAGAAAAAATATTCGAGTTTTTGCTTGTGAGGAATTGAAACTTTCAGCATCAAAATATGAATTCGTTATAACTTATGAAGGTCTTCAAAGTGCTGCAAATAAAATGGGATTCCCTTGCGTTATAAAGCCTGTTATGAGTAGTAGCGGACATGGACAAAGCGTTGCTAGAAGTGCGGATGATTTGCCTAAATCTTGGGAATTAGCAAAAGAAGCTCGAGGTGATGCTAGCGAACTTATTGTTGAAGAATTTATAACGTTTGACTATGAAATAACACTTTTAACTGTTAGAAATGAAACAGGAACAGTTTTCTGTGAGCCTATTGGTCATATTCAAAAAGATGGTGATTATATTTTCTCATGGCAACCAATGGAGATGAGCGAAATTGCAAAAGCAAAATCAATCGAAATCGCTCAAAAGATAACTGATGGACTTGGCGGTAGAGGTTTGTTTGGTGTTGAACTTTTTGTAAAAGGTGATGATGTTTACTTTAGTGAAGTTAGTCCACGTCCACACGATACTGGAATGGTTACTTTAATAACACAATCTCAAAGTGAATTTGCACTTCATGTAAGAGCTGTTTTAGGACTTCCACTTGACTTTATAACTTATGGAGCTGGAGCTAGTGCAGCTTATAAATCTACAACTGATACTTTTGCTCCTGAACTTTTGGTTGGAAGTGAATTATTTACAAAAAATTCTTTCGTAAGAGTATTTGGAAAACCACAAAGTCATATTGGACGAAGAATGGCTGTTGCGCTTACGTTTGACGCAAAGAGTAGTGAAGTAGCTCTAGAAAATGCAAAAGCACTGATAGGAAAAATTAGCGAATAATTTGCTTCAGTGTTTAATTTTGGCTTTTTTGATACAATCTTTACCAAATAATCCGAACCAATAAAGGGAAAATAGTGTTTTATGTCTTCATTTATCTATTCTTAGAAATTACAGTTTCTGTATATTTTGCCTCTATGCTTGGGGGATTTTATACATTTTTAGAAGTTATCGGATCGGCATTTATTGGGATGTTTTTACTTAAAAACTTCAAATACTCACTTATGTTAAATATTCAGAGTTTAACAAAAGGGGAGATAAATCAAGCTGACTTTGTTAAGCAAAATGTTGGAAATGCACTCGGTGCTTTTTTGCTTATAATGCCTGGATTTTTAACAGATATCATGGGAGTTTTGCTTCAATTTGGATTGATATCAAATCTTCTTACTAAGATTTTTAAATTTAAACCAACTGCAACAAATAAAACAAAAGAAGATGAGTTTTTCCAACAATTTGGAAATTTTGAAGAAACAAACTTCAACTACAAAAACAAAAGGAGATATGAAAATGATGAAATCATTGATGTTGAAATTATTGACGATAGCAGGTCTATCGATTCTAATAAGCGCTAATTTATTTGGTGCTGATGATATTGCAAAAAAACTAACTTCTTATGAAAAACAAAGAATAAGTGCAAATCCGCAAGTTCAGCTAAAAAGTTTACAATTAGCATTTGTTAAAAATTTAGATGATGGGTGGAAAGGTTATTTGTTTAAACTTTCTGTTGTTTTACAAGGAAAAACAATAAACACAACAGACATTATTTTTTCAAATGGAAAACAAGTTACGGCTGATCTTCGAAAAGTGACTGGATTTGATTATAAAAGATTTATGCACCCAACGCTTAGTGCAAAATATTATGATAAAAAAAGACTTATTGCAGGAAACGCAAATGCTAAACACAAATTAGTAGTTTTTAGTGATCCACTTTGTCCAAACTGTACGGCTGAAGTTCCTGATATTATTAAGGATGTAAAAGCAAATCCTAAATTATTTTCACTTTACTATTTTGCATTCCCGCTTGATATGCATCCAACTGCAAAAGCACTTTCAAAAGCCGCAATGATTGCTGAAAATTTAGGGCAAAAAGATGTAACTTATAGACTATATACAGCAGATTTTGAAAAGTTTTTCAATCCTTATGAGCTTAAAGATGAGAAAAAAGCCATTGACGTTTTCAATAAAATATTTAAAACGAATATCCAATTAGCTGATGTCAATAATACAAAAATAACTATTGAACTAGCAGAAGATATGAAAATGTCTGAAGAAGCATTTATTGGCGGTACACCTACAATATTTTTTGATGGCGAAGTTGATGTTATGAGAAACAAATACAAAGAAAAAATAAAATAATAAGAGGGATAATGAAGAAGATTATAATAGCAACTAGAAGAAGTGATTTGGCACTTTGGCAAGCTTATAATATCAAGGCGAAGATAGAAGCTGGCTATCCTGAAATAGAAGTTGAGCTAAATCTTATTGTTTCAAATGGAGATAAAGTTTTAGATAAACCACTCGCTTTAATTGGTGGAAAAGGACACTTTACAAAAGAACTTGAAGATGAAATGCTAGCTGGAAATGCACATATGGCTGTTCATAGCTTAAAAGATGTTCCGACATTTATCCCAGATGGCTTAGAACTTGTTGCGATTACCGAAAGACAAGATCAAAGTGATGTTTTTTTATCTCATAAATACAAAAATCTTGAAGAATTACCTCAAGGTGCTGTTGTAGGAACTACTAGTCTTAGAAGAAGAATGCAACTTCTGAAAATAAGACCAGATTTACAAGTTAAAGATTTAAGGGGAAATGTTAACACAAGACTTAGAAAGTTAAGTGAAGGGGAATATGATGGAATCATTTTGGCATATATTGGACTTCATAGACTTGATCTTTTAAAAGATATCCCTTTTGTTGAAAAACTTCCATTGGCACTCATGATACCGCCAATGGGACAAGCTGCACTTGGAATTGAAATAGTTTGTAACGATCCAAAAATAAGAGAAATAGCTATGACATTAAATCATGAGCCAACATTTATTGCTACTAAAGTTGAAAGAGACTTTATTGCTATTATTGGTGCTGGGTGTTCTGCCCCTGTCGCTTGTAATGCAACTATTAGTGAAGAAACTATCACTTTGCAAACAATGATTGGTTATCCAAACGGGACAAATATTATCGCAAAAACACTATCTGTTGATATTAGTGAATATGCTACTTTGGGTCAAAAAATGGCCGATTTGATGATCGCTGATGGTGTTTTGGATATCTTAAGGGATGCTCCAAATCTAGCATTTAAAGAGACAAGACCTGATCGAATCTGATACGCACTAAGGAACAAAATGCAATATACTAAAAATTTTTACCAAATAAAATCAAACGACGAGATATTTGCCAAGATACAAAAAGAAAGAGAATACATAGGGTATTATAATCTTCCATATCAAGATACGACAGAAATAAAAGAATTTGCAAAAACTGTTAAACAAAAAGATATTGTTGTTTTGGGTATTGGAGGAAGTAGCCTTGGGACTTATGCGATTCATAAATTTTTGCAACACAAAGAAAATGATAAAAAACTACATTTTTTAGAGTCAACAGACCCGATTGAAATCACATATAAAATAAGCAAAATAGATCTTCAGGATGCTCTTTTTATTATTATAAGCAAATCTGGTACTACAATAGAAACTATTAGTATTTTAAAATATTTGCATACGCTTACCGATATAAACAATAAGAATTGTGTAGTAGTAACCGAAAATGATAGTAAATTAAATGAATATGCTGTTAAAAATAATATGAAAACATTTGAGATTCCAAAAGATGTTGGCGGAAGATTTTCTGTGTTTAGTGCAGTTGGACTTTTGCCACTAGCCATTATGGGACTTGATATTGACAATATTTTAAATGGTTGTAAAGAGGTTTCAAATAGCTATTTTGCACAAAAAGGTTTTTACGAAGAGATCATGCAAAAAGCTAGATTTATGGTTGAAAACAAAAATCGTTTCAATATAAATGTAATTTTTTCATACTCTTCTTTGCTTGAAGGATTTAACAAATGGTACATCCAACTTTGGGGTGAAAGTTTGGGTAAAAAGAATATAAATGGAACAAAGCAAGCACTAACACCTATTGGACTTTTAGGCCCAATAGATCAGCATAGCTTTTTGCAACTTATTGTTGAGGGTAAACGAGACAAGACGGTGACGTTTATCAAAGTTAATGATTTTCAAACAGATATCACGATACCAGATATCTCACTTTATGGATTAGAAGAACTTGACTATATAAATAATCTACCATTTAAAGAACTTATAAACAAACAAGCAGATGCTACTATTGAGGCTATCGAATCACTTAGAGATATTCCTTGCGATGTTATAACTATTGAGAGGGTTGATGAGTACAATCTTGCGAAACTGATGTTTAGCTATCAACTTTTAACTTCAGTTATTGGGAAATTTGTTCAAATAAATACATACGATCAACCAGGAGTTGAAGCTGGGAAAATTATTTTAAAAGACAAATTGCAAGGGAATTTATGAAAATCATAAAAGAAACAAATCAAGACAAAGTGCCAACATCAATCAATAAAATTATATTATTGATCGTAATTGCATTTGTTTTTAGTGTTGCCACTAGAATGGTTTGGGTGTACGAATTCAAAGGTGTAGAGCAATTTAAATTTAACAACGAACTAATGATAAACACAAATGATGGATATTATTATGCTGAAGGTGCACGAGACAGGATAGCTGGAACGCACCAAGAAAATGACCTTTCCCCAATAGATTCTTCAGCATCTATTTTGGCAGCAGGGGTTGCAAAAATAACACCTTTTAGTATTGAAACTATTCTTTTGTATCTGCCAGCAATTTTCGGATCACTTTTAGTAATACCGCTTATTTTGATAGGACACAGTATTAACCGAATAGAAGTGGGATTTATAGCAGCTCTTGTTGGAAGTATTGCACACAGTTATTATAATAGAACCATGGTTGGATATTATGATACTGATCTTTTAAATATCGTTTTTCCAACTATTTTGATGTGGTCATTAGCGTGGGCTTTAAAAACAAAAGAAGATAAATATATCCTTTTGATGGCCGTAGATATAATCGCTTATCGTTGGTGGTATGCTCAAAGTTATAGCTTGGAATTTGCATTTTTTGGCCTGATTCTTATTTATGCTATTTATGAATATGTGAAAAAAGAAGATTATAAATTTACAATGATTTTGCTTACATTTATGATGTTTTCAATTTCTGGACTCGACATTTTATATAGAAT
>CAIJNA010000115.1 GCA_903821805.1 uncultured Campylobacterota bacterium
ACCCAGCCAAGCTTAGCCATCAAATCCATAATTTTTCTATGTCTTAAAAGAAAGAAGAAGGCTCTTTTGTACCATGCAATACCATATTTTTTTGCTATATCACTTCTAACTTGCTCAATTATCATATCTGTTGGCAAATCATTTGGGCAAACATCAACACAGTTTGTACATAAAAAACAACTTTCAAAAATATCTTTTGCGACCAAATCCAGCTCAAGCTCATCTCTTTTGTATGCACCTAATAAGTCAATAAAACCCCTAGGAGAAGTTGCTTCATCCTGATTAATGTTAAATATTGTACAAACAGGTTTACACTTTCCACACTTTATGCAATCATCGCTAATTTCTTCGTAATTAAATTTATTATTTGTCATATTGTTTTGCTAAATCTTCGTTTATCTTCTGGTATTTTATGTAAATAAGCATCAAAAGGCATAGAAATATTTCTGATAAGCATTTCTCCAGTTGAACTAACCTCAAGTCTCTTATCACTAATGCTTATCAGATCAGCATCTTCGAATTCTTTAAGCATCTCCAACGCATCTGCAAAATATTCTACAAAATTGATTCCAAATTTGTCCTCGACTTTTTGCATATCAAGGGCAAAATTACTCATTAGCTCCATAATGACATATTGTCTTAAAATATCGTCATCACTCAAGCTATATCCTCTAAAAACAGGTAAATGACCGTTATCAATAGCATTTTCATAAGCATCCATTTCTTTAAAGTTTTGGACATAATAATCAACACCATCTCCGATAGAAGTCAATCCAATTCCAATCAAATCAGCTCCGCCTTTTGTTGTGTATCCTTGGAAATTTCTATGTAATTCGCCTTTTTCAATAGCTATGAAAAGTTCGTCATTTGGCTTAGCAAAATGATCCATACCAACCATTTTATATCCAGTTTCAGTAAAAAAACTAATAGTATCTTTTAGTATTTCTAATTTGGTTGCAGGTGGTGCGAACGTTGTTTCATCAAATTTTCTTTGAGTCTTCATCATCCAGGGCACATGAGCGTAGTTAAAAACTGCCAGTCTATCAGGATCAAGCTCAATAATTTTTTCAATAGTCTTTCTAAAACTTTCTTTTGTCTGGAAAGGCAGTCCATAAATAAGATCAATATTCACAGACTCAATACCAGCATCTCTTGCTATTTTTACAACATTAGCGGTTGTTTCAAAAGGTTGAATCCTATGGATAGTTTCTTGCACCTTTGGATCAATATCTTGAACGCCAAAACTAAGTCTATTTGTTCCACCTTTTTTCAATACATTCATATGCTCAACAGTAAAGTATCTTGGGTCAACTTCACAAGAAATTTCTGCATCATCAGCAAAATTAGGGAAAGTTTTTTTAATAGTTTGAATTACATCATCTAGTTGCGATGGATCAAGAAATGTTGGTGTTCCTCCACCAAAGTGCATTTGTGTTACTTTCCGATTCGTATCAATATGTGATGCTAATATGGCAAGTTCTTTTTTTAGATATTCGATATATCTTGTCTTTTTATCCTCTTTGCTTGTGAAAATTACATTACAGCCACAGAAATAACAAGCGCTTCTGCAAAAAGGAATATGAATATAAAGAGACAAAGCTCTATCACTGCTTTGCATTTTATATCTTCCTATTAAATCACTTTCAGTGAAACTATCATTGAATTCTGGCGCTGTAGGATAACTAGTATATCTAGGTCCCGGCTTACTATATTTCTCAAATTTTTTAAAATCTATCATTACTTTTCTTTTATATTTTTGTACATTATCTGCTGAAAAACTTCAACAGATAAATCTTGTGTTTATTTTTTTGCTTTTTGCTTTTTGCTATTGTCAACCATTTCAGCTATAGCTTTTACAGATTCATCACTCATGTCAAGATCAATGTGAACTCCACCTTTAACCTCAATAAGTTTAGGACTAAAGCCTTTTCTTTTTGCCAAATTATAAAAATCAATTGTTACCTTTGGAGCAGAAATTGTATCTTTATCTCCATAAATAAGTACCATTTTCATATCTTTGTTTATATTATTTATAACATCTACAGCAGAAATTAGATTTTTCTCTTTGCTAACCTCGTGGATATCATATCTTCCACCAACTAAAGCAATATTTTGAATCAAATCTGGATTTTTTCCACTTACTGTAGCCCCCATAATTGCTCCAGCACTATGTCCCACATATGTTACAGTATTTGCATCATATTTATTTTTAAGTGCAATTACAAGTTCTTCCATAAATTTTACATATTCTTTTGTAGTTGCAAGTGGAGTTTTTCCACCTTTAATTAATGTTTTCAATTTATTATTTGAAGATTTGCTGTATCCAGGTAAAGAAACAGCTACAGTTATAGTATCTGTTGCCATAGCAATATTATCCGCAAATGGTGCGTATCTACCAAGTGTATTTGTTCCGTCTGGCCAGCTACCATGAACAATGATGTTTAAAAAACCCTCAGAATCACCATCAGCTTTATAATATTCAATGCATTCTCCACCAGCATAAATAAATGTATTTCCTTTTGCATCACATGCATCTTGTAATTTATCAGCAACAACTTGAGTAGATAAAACTCCACAAATAGCTAGAGTTAACATAAGTTTTTTATACATTTTAGTCTCCTTGGTATTTTTATTTAAATATGTGCGATTATACAGATACTATCTTAAGAAAATCTCTAAAAAATAATCTTATTAATTGTTTTTTATTTTATAAAAAAGTTGATCATATCCTTCTTTTCTTTTTCTAAAAGCACTTTTTGTAAAATTGTTTTTAATATCTAAAATATCGATCGCTAAACAATCATCTCCAAGGCGACCTATTCTTCCAAGATATTGCACAAGTCTACCACTAAAAGAGATTGGTGTAGCAAAAATAATTGTATCCAAATGTGGAAAATCGATACCTTCTCCAAAGTATGACGATGTTGCAAGCACAACACTTGCATCTTCTATTGATTTGAAGTTTTCATCTTGTATTTTCTTTTTCATGCTCCCATGGATTGCAGTATATTTGATAGCTGCCTCATCAAGTAAATTAGATAAATTTTTAATATGCTCTATTCTGTCTGTTAAAACAAGAATTTTTCTCTCTTTATGATCAATGATTTGTTTCACAATAAGTTCATTTCTAGTTTTATTGCATATAATTTCACCGATAAGATCTCCAAAATTATCACATTCACTTTCAAAATCTGTATGAACTATATTAAGGATTTTTTTATTTGTTTTTTTTGATTTTACCTCATATGAAATATTTCCAAGTTGTTGAAATAAAATTGGTTCCATAGCGTCTTTTCTATTTGGTGTTGCACTGAGTCCGAGAATATATTTTCCATAAAATTGTTTAATAATGTTTTCAAAAGTTAGCGCTGGTATATGATGACACTCATCAACTATCACAAAAGAATAATTTTTAATAATTTCTGGATTATTCTTTAAACTTTGCATAGTTGCAATATCAAGATTATTATTTAAAGTATTTTTACTTTTACCAAGAATTCCTATATCTTCCTTGCCCATGCCGAAATATTGAATAAATCTTTCTATCCATTGATCTAAAAGCATATTTTTATTGACGATTATCAAAGTATTTACACCGCGAAGCTCAATCATCTTGGATGCAATCAATGTTTTTCCAAATCCAGGAGGTGCTACAAAAATAGAAAAGTCTTTTTTTCTAATAGCTTCAATAGAAATTACCTGATCATCTCTTAAAGTGTATTTTAAATGTGGGAAAATAAATTTATTTAAAGTACGTTCATCTTTTATATGGTATTTTATATTATAACTATGAAGAACGGAAATAACATCCCTCATTAAACCTCTAGGGAGCTTTAAAATATTATCAGCGATTTCAAAATTCAAGATGCTTTTTGGTGTGTTGTAGATCGGTTTTCGCAGATTTTGAAGTATTTTAATTTGTGGATTTGGGAAAATGGCTAAACTCTTAAGCTCTGTAATAAGAGAAGCAGAAAGATTAGTCATAGAAATATAAATTGAATCTTTGAGAACAAAAGAAAAACTAACCATTTTCTCAAGCTTAGATTCGAGAGTTTTAATATTCTTCTCGATTTCATCTTTCATGAAATAAAGTTTTGTTAGTTCACTTTTTAATGTTTCCATATCCAAAAATGATTATTTACGATAATCCTCTTCTTCGTACTCTTCATCATCGTAATCTTCATCAAAGTATTCATCAGTAGCTTCTTCGTCATCATCATCACTTTCGATGTACAACTCTTTTGGAACCATAAGCTCCTGATAAACAACATTAAGCTCATCATCATCCATACGTTCACCTTTTTTTCTAGCAACAATACGGATTGGAACACCTTCAAAACCAATATATTCTCTTAAAATATTTATCAAATATCTTTTATAACTAAAGTGGAGCATATTTGGTTTATTCATAACAAGAGCCACTGTAGGTGGGTTTGTATTAAATTGTGTAGCAAAATAAATTTTCAATCTATTTCCATTAGGACTAGGTAGAGCATGTCTTTGAATTGCTTTTTTTATAGTGTTATTTAAAACAGAAGTAGAAATTCTTTTATTATAGTTTTCAAAAATTGTAAGAATTTTGTCTTTCAATTTATCAACATTTCTTCCAGTTTTTGCAGAAATAGCCATAATTGGAGCGTAATATAAGAATCTAAATCTATCTCTAACTTCTTTTGTAACTTTTTCATAAGTGTCCATATTTTCATCCCACTTATTTAAAACAATAATAACACCCAAACCAAATTTATCAACTAATCCTGAAACTTTCTCATCTTGATCTGCTATTGGAACACTTGCATCAAGTACAACTAAAGCAATATTTGACTGTTGAAGCATATCTTCCGTTCTCATTAGAGCATATTTTTCAATACCTAAAATCTTACCTCTTCTTCTTAATCCAGCTGTATCAACGAAAGTAATTTTTTTATCATTGTAAATAAAAGTTTCATCAACTGGATCAATAGTTGTTCCAGCTATTGGACTAACTACACTTCTGTCTTCGCCAATAATTGCATTTAGAATAGAACTCTTCCCAACATTTGGCTTACCTATAATTGCAATCTTAATGTGATTCGGATCTATTTCTGGTTTTTCCGCTACAACTTTACCTTTTCTTCTAGGCTCTCTTTCGTGTTCGCTAAAGTCTTCGTCTTCATCATCTTCTTTATTATTGGCAATTTCATTTGCTAAAATTTCTTCAGGAGACATTGGAAGTTGCTCGTGAAGCCATTCAAACAATCTGACTGTTCCTCTATTATGAGAAACAGAAATTGGAAACATCAATTCCTCATCTATTCCAAAGCTATAAAACTCCCAAAGGTTTTCTTTTTCTTTGTCATTATCAATTTTATTAACAATTAGCGCAAGTTTTTTACCGAGTCTTTGTAACGCATAAAAAAGTTCACTATCTTTTTCATCAGGAATTTTTTTGCCATCAACCATAAAAAGAACGATATCTGCTTCTTTTGCTGTTTCTATTGCTTTTCTTTTAACATTTGAAAAAATAGCATCATTTGTATCATCAATTCCACCGGTATCAAGCATCATAGCTTCACGGTTAAGAATCTTAACTTCTCTTCTTCGTATATCTCTTGTAGTTCCTGCTTCATCACTCACAATTGCAATTCTTTTTTTCGCTATTCTGTTAAATAATGAGCTTTTACCAACATTTGGTTGCCCTATTAGTGCTATTTTTATCATCTGTTTCCTTGAACTATGTCTATCTAAAATCATACTTTGATGTGAATTTTCTATTTTGCACTTATCAAAACTTTGACTGATGCATTATAAATCTAAATACTTGAACTTCATATCCTAAAAAAAGATTTTTTGAAGATTTTTGGATTAAAGTTTTTTATTTTATCCAACTTAAGTTAACAAATAGATAAATAGTTTTTATAGTCTATAAGATATCGTGCAAAGTATTTGATTTAGCCATCCACTCTTCTATCTCTTTGTAGTCTTCTTGCTGAAGCATTAGCTTAATATTTGAAATTTGTTTTTCATACATTTCTAGACCTTCTAGTAGATTTATTCTATTTTGTCTAAAAATATCGCACCACATGTTTGGAGAACTTTTTGCAATTCTACTCATATCCTTAAATCCACCTGCAGCCAAACTGATTATATCTTTTGGTGTCTCATGATTCATAACCATGTTTGCCAATGCAAAAGATATCGCATGTGGAAGATGAGACATATAGCAAGCATGAATATCGTGTTCATGTGAGTTCATAAATACAAGCTTCATATTTAAATGGGAAAAGATTTTAATAGCTCTATTTCTATGGATTTCATTAGTATTTTCAATATCACAAAGAACCATTGTTTTATTTTCATATAATTCGTCAATAGCAGCACTTGGGCCAAACTTTTCAGTTCCAGTCATTGGGTGTGCAGGAATATAATTGTGCTTTAATTCTTTTGGAATACTTCTCACTATTGTTTCTTTAGTGCTTCCAAAATCAATAATTGTAGAATTGTATTTGGCTGATGGTATTAATTTGGGCATAAAATCTACAATAGCGTCAACAGGGATACTCAAAACAATAATATCAGATGTTATAAGTTCATCCAAATCTACTATTTTATCAACTAACTTGAGACTTAGAGCCTCATTTTGATGATTTTTATTATGATCATATCCAACTATGCTGGACGCTAATCCATATTTTTTCAAAGCTTTACCAAAAGAGCCGCCCATTAATCCAAGTCCTACAATACCTATTTTCACTTGCTTCATCCTAAATATTTTTCAAGATTTTACATTAATTAACCAAATTATTATCTTTTAGAATATTTTAGAAATCTTTAGCTACAATCCAACCTATTTTAACGATCAAGGAAAAGACTTGAAAAGATTATTTTCAGTAGCACTAATATCTACAATTGCGACCGTCTCTACAATGGAAGCCGAAACGCTTAATAAAGAGATAAAATTAGTTGGATTAACACAAATATCTGAAAAGATTGCATTTGAACGAATCAATCAAAATAAAAATGACCTAAATGAATTAATTAAAACATTTTATAAAATGGGTTATTTTACAAATATTGATGTTTCTGAAGAAAATAACACGATCACTATAAATTTCACAGAAAAACCATTTATTGTAAACATTGAAATGGAAGGCTATAAAACTCGTGAAGAGGATTTAGTTGAGCTTTACAGAACGATGAAAATCAAAAAAGGTACTATGTATACTGCTGCCAAAATAGACGAAGCAAAAACTATTTTACTTAGTGAACTCAAAAAAGAAGGATTTATCAATTCCGTAGTTGAAGTTGAAGAAAAAACTATAAATCCACAGAGTATGTCTTTAAAATTTACAGTCAATAAGGGTGCAGAAGTAATTATAAAAAAAGTTAACTATATTGGTGCCAAAAGACTTGGTAAAGATGACTTTGTAGAAAGCACTGCGAACAAAGAAGAGGACACTATTTCATGGTGGTTTGGCCATAGTAATGGTGTAATGCAATTTAGTCAACTTGAATATGATAGCCACAGAATAAAAGACCTTTATCTTCAAAATGGATTTTTAGATGCTAGAGTAGATGCTGCGTTTTCTAAAATAGATTTCAATACCAATACTGCAGAAGTTGATTTTTCAATTGATGAAGGGGCGAAATATAAACTAAATAATATTTTAATCTATACTGACGAATCTATTGTTCCAGTTAAAGAGCTTGAAGAAGGTTTAAGAGAACAAAAAGATAAAACATTTAATGTTTCTCTATTGCGAAAAGATGTTGAATTTATCAAAACAAAAATTGCGAACAAAGGTTATGCATTTGCTGAAGTTAACTATGACATCAGAAAAGACAAAGAAAAGAATACAGCTGATGTTATATTCAATGTAGTTCCTGGAGAAAAAGTATATATAAATGATGTAATTATTTCAGGCAATAGCAGAACTCTTGATAGAGTCATTAGGAGAAATGTATATTTGGCTCCAAAAGACCTATTTAATCTGACTGATTTTGAGGATTCAAAAGGCGCTCTAAACAGAACAGGATTTTTCCAAAAAGTTGATATAAGACAAAACAAAGTAAGTTCTAATTTGATGGATTTAATTGTTGAAGTAAGTGAAGCTCCAACTGGAAATCTTGTTCTTGGTGGTGGATATGGAAGCTATGATGGCTGGATGATAAATGCATCTGTTAATGACAAAAATATTTTTGGAAGTGGATTGGATCTTGGATTCTCGCTTGATCACTCTAGCAAAAAAGACACTGCAAAAATCTCTTTAAACAATCCAGCGCTAAATGACAGCATTTATAATGGAAGCTTTAGTCTTTATAAAGATCAATCAATTGTAACATCAACGGTAAGTCCTGGTGATAAACAAACGGATACTCTTGGTGGAAGTTTAGGAATTGGAAGAAGTATCGGACGACACACAAGAATTGGTTCTGTGTATGCAATTGAAGACAGTAACGTTAAATATGCTTTGGATTCAGCTTTTGACTTAGCGTATGTTACTAGCTCAATAACGCCTTATATTAGCTTCAATAATACTGATAATTTTTATAATCCTAGAAAAGGAATTTCTGCAACGACTAGTTTAAAATATGCTGGTATTGGTGGTGATGCTAAATATATATTAAGCTCATCAAGTCTTAAATATTTTTATGGATTCAACGATATATTAGATTTTGATATGATTTTTAGATACAAAACTACTCTAAAAATACTCGAGGATCAAGGAAATATTCCAGCTGGAACAACATTTTATTTAGGTGGACCAACAAGTGTAAGAGGATATCAATCTTACGCATTTCAACCAATTGATGATGCTCATCCGTATACAAAATCACTTACCAATACTTTAGAATTAAGTTTTCCACTTATTCCAAAAGCAAATATGAGATGGGGATTATTTTACGATCAAGGGATGATTGGACAAAATTCATTGAGTGAAATTAGCGCTTCAGGTTATGGTGGATTAGTGGAATGGCAATCACCTGTTGGACCATTACAATTTATTTTCAGTCGAGCAATCAATCCTAATATGGCTGATACTGGTGGTGTTAGTAAAACATCAAACTTTGAATTTAGTCTTGGAACATCTTTTTAAAATTGGGAACGAAATATACAATGAATACTACAAATTTTAAAAGAATAACAAACAAGGAAGCATTGGACTTAATACGAAACGCATCACTTCTTGAGCTTAGCAAGCTGGCAAGTGAGCGAAAGCATCAACTTCATCCTGAAAAAATAACAACTTTTGTTGTTGATAGAAATATTAACTATACAAATATTTGCTGGGTTGATTGTAAGTTTTGTGCTTTTTATAGACATGCAAAAGATGACGATGCATACGTATTAACTTTTGAAGAAATAGATCAAAAAATAGATGAATTGCTTGAAATTGGCGGAACACAAATATTATTCCAAGGCGGAGTTCATCCCAAACTAAAGATAGAATGGTATGAAGATTTAGTAGATCATATTCACAAAAAATATCCACAAGTAACAATTCATGGATTTAGTTCAATTGAAATAGACTTTATTGCGAAGTTATCAAAAATTAGTGTTGAAGAAGTCCTAGTTAGACTTAAAAATAAAGGATTATCCTCTATACCTGGGGCTGGTGCTGAAATATTGAACGATCAAGTTAGAGATATTATTGCTCCAAAAAAAATGGATACTAAAGACTGGCTAGAAGTTCATAGATTAGCTCACATAAATGATATTAAATCAACCGCAACAATGATGTTCGGAACTATTGAAACTGATGAACAAATTATTGAACATTGGGAAAAGATAAGAGATCTTCAAGATATGACTGGTGGCTTTAGAGCTTTTATTATGTGGAGTTTTCAATCGGCTCACACAAAACTTGCAGAAGAATTATATATTCCACCACAAAGTTCAAATCGATATTTAAGACTCTTAGCTGTTGCTAGACTATATCTAGATAATTTTAAAAATATTCAAAGTAGCTGGGTGACTCAAGGGAGTTATGTAGGACAAATGGCTTTAAAATTTGGAGCAAATGATCTTGGAAGCACAATGATGGAAGAAAATGTTGTGAGTGCTGCTGGTGCAACAAACAGAATGAATCAAGGCGAAATGATTAAATTGATTCAAGATATAGGTGAGAATCCTGCAAAAAGAGATACTGCATACAACATACTTGAAAAATATTATGTTTAAAAATTCATTATCAAACATACTATTTTTAAATACAAGTTGCAGATTAAAAATCGGCAA
>CAIJNA010000116.1 GCA_903821805.1 uncultured Campylobacterota bacterium
AAAAATGATATTAAGATTAAAATTTTCATCTTCGTCCCAATCCAAAAATACCTAAAGCAAAAAATAACATTCCTGCTATAAGTGGAATGTAAAATAATTCCTCATTTTGATTTATGGTCACTTCTTCTTTGTTTTTAGCTTCAAATTTAGCTCTTATGTCATCAACAAATGGCTTTAGATCATCATTCGCATTTGAACTATTTAAATATGCACCATCAGTTTTGGCTGTCAATTCTTTAATATTTTCATTAAGTTTTGTGATAACAATATTTTGATTACTATCTTCTAATAATTCGCCTCCATCTTCAATAACACTTCCTTTTTCAGTGCCAATGCCATAAACAAATACTTTGATTTTATGTTCTTTTGCAAAGGCTATTTCTTCGCTAAAGTTCTCATTATCGCTTCCATCTGTAAAAAATATTACAGCTTTCTTTTCTTCTTTTTCACTAATAATTTCAACACCCTTAAGTGCCTCAAGAAGACTAGTTCCTTTAGTATTTACATATCCGAGCTTCATATTTTTGACAAGATATTTTGCTGTAGCATAGTCACTAGTGATAGGCGAAACCAAAAAAGCCTTACTGCTAAAACCTATTACACCAACTTTTTCATTTTTTAGTAAATTTAAAAGATATGGAAACTTATTTTTAGCGAAAGTAAGTCTATTTGGATACAAATCTTTCGCTAACATGGATTTTGAAATATCAAATGCTACAATCAAAGTTACGCTTGGTTGTTTTATTTTTATAGGTTCTTTTTTTACGACCGGTCTAGCCAATGCAAAGATTAGACAAATAAAAGACAAAATTAAAAAAACCAGCTTGATCTTCTTCTGATTTTTTCCAATAAAGATTTTCTTGTGCATATCATCTGTAAAATATTTTGACAAATCTTTAACTCGCCCCTTTATTAAGAAGACGACAATAAGTAATAGTAGTACATAAAGCCCATTTTGAGAATAAAATGTCATAGCTGCTTCCTATTTACTAAGATAAGTATGAAAAGTAATCCAATGGCAACATCTAGCGGATATTGATAAAAGTATGTTTTTCGCTCATATTTTTCTGTTTTGATTTCGCTTTTTTCGAGTTTATTGATAGTATTGTAGATGTCGCTAATTTGTTGTTTTGTGCTAGCTTCATAAAATTTTCCACCTGTTTCTTGCGCTATTTGATGGAGGGCAACACTATTGTAGTCACCAACTTGACCTATTCCGATTACATAAACTTTGATTCCGTATTTTTTAATTCTTTCAATGGCAGCTCCAATTGGAATTGTATCAGCTGTATCAATTCCATCTGTTAATAATATCGCTATTTTATTTTTTGAGGCGCTATTTTTAAAAAGATTCCCGCTTAAGTAAAGGGCTTCGTAAAGTGCAGTTTGCCTATCACCAACCACACCAACTTCAATCAATGATAAAAGTTTTTGTAAGCTATTTTTGTCATACGTTAAAGGAGAAGCCAAATATGCGAAATCTGCAAAAATAGTAAGGGCAAGTCTATCTGTTTGTCTGTGATCAATAAAGTCTCTCAAAATCTCTTTTGTAATTTTGAACTTATCATTTTCAAGCATGCTTCCGCTTGAATCCAAAAGTAGAGAAATCTCATAACCCATACTATTGTCAATAGATATTTCTGATTTTTTTATTGGATTCGCAAGCGCTACAAGTATAAACAAAAAGATCAAAAATCGTAAAGTCTTGATGATTAAATTTTGATATGATGATGCCGATTTGATCATTACAAAATTTGAAAAATAAAAACTCTGCTTCTGTTCTTTGCAAAAATATGTGCACAAAAAATAAACTATTAGAAGCCAAAAGACATTCGGATACACAAAGGTAATATCATTAAAAATATCTATCATATTCTAACCTTTATGTATTCTTTGATTTCTGCTTTTAAATCATCATCCATCGCTGGAATATATTTTTTGTATTTAAACTTTTCTAGCTGTCTTATTATTTTTACATATTCATCTTCATAATATGGATTTAGAGAAATCCTTCCATATTTTGTGAAAACATAAGCCAATGTTTTGTCGGGAATATTTTGAAAATCAAGCTTTTTGAGTAGTATGGTTGCTTGTTGAATTGAAGTTAATTTTCTTTTTTTTAGGTTAAAAACCATAAATATAAGAGCTATAAATGAAAATATTAAAACTATGACCAAAAATAATATCACATAAGATATTGGATCAATTTGAATTGCTTCATTTGGTTTAATATTTTTTAATTGCTCGATCAATTCTAATTCCTTACCAGTCGTGCTAATTTTGGAATAATCAAATCATCTGTATATATTTTTTCATGTCTTATTTTTGATTTTTTTAGATAACTAATAAGTTCTTTATCATGTTCTTTTAAAAGTGAATTGTATTTTTTAATCGTGCTGGGTTCCAAAAATATATTTTCAGATTTTTGTGAATTTGTATCAAGAACCGTAAAATCGCCAAGAAGGTTTAGATCTTCTTCAAATTTGTCCCTAATAATTGCACAGTAAAGTTCATGTTTTGCCGCAAGAAATTTAAAGCTTGGCATCTCAAGAAAATCACCTATAAAAAATATCAATGATTTGGTTTTTATTTTCTCAAGAAGATATTGTTCTAATCTTTCAAAATTAATACTTTTTCCAAGAGGTTTACTTTCGTCTGCTGTTTTAATATTTTTTTCTTGAATTGATCTATTGCTAGTCGGAGGGCTGAACATCTCTTCAATATCACTAAAAAATACTGTTGTAATTCTGTCTTTTTTGCTTAAAATAGCAAATGATAAATGAGCCAATATATCAGTCATAGCATCTTTTTTACTTCTAGCAGAACCAAAGAAAATACTACCATTCATTAGGTAAACGAGCACAACATTTAGTTTTTTGTCTTCATTGAAAAGATTTACACAAGGAGTAAGACTTCTTGCTGTAACTTTCCAATTGATGTGTCTTATGTCATCGCTGGAGGTATATTCTCTGATCTCTCTAAAATCTAGTCCATTTCCACTGTAAAAGCTTTTGTGCTCACCGCTTAGATGAGAAAATAATCTTTTATGCGTTGCCAGCTGAAGATCGTTGTGATAGATTTTATTTTTTGTTATTAGGTTCATGTATATTGTAAATTGAATATTACGGCTTTGGTAACTTTTCAATTATTTTTTTAATTATATCATCAGCCGTAATCTCATCAGCTATTGCTTGATAATTCAAAATTATTCTATGTCTGAGCACCAAAAAAGCAACCTTTGAAACATCATAAGGAGTAACATAATCTTTACCTTCAAGGAAAGCGTAAGCCTTGCAAGCTTTATAAAGATCGATGCTAGCTCGTGGGCTTGCTCCAAAATCGATATATTTTTTGATCTCATCAAGTTCATAAAGTTCCGGATTTCTTGTTGCAAAAACAATTTGTAGTATGTATTTTGAAAGTTCATCATCAATATGGATGTCTTTTATTTGTTGTTTTATGTTTGCAAATTGATCAAAATTCAAAACTTTATTTATAGTTTCAAATCCTTCCTTCGCAACTCTTTGTACTATAATAAATTCTTCATCAATCGTATTGTAAGAAACTTCTATTTTTAACATAAATCTATCAAGTGAAGCTTCTGGAAGCTCATATGTTCCCTCTTGCTCAACAGGATTCGCAGTAGCTAAAACCATAAAAGGATATGGAAGCTTGAAACTTTCATCACCAATAGTTACTTGCTTTTCAGCCATAGCTTCCAAAAGTGCTGATTGAACTTTGGCACCAGCCCTGTTAATCTCATCAGCAAGTAAAAGATTTGTAAAAATTGGTCCATGTTTTATTTTGAAACTATTATTTTTAAGGTCAAGTATCTCACTTCCTGTGATATCACTTGGAAGCAAATCGGGTGTAAATTGAACCCTTTTGAATCCAAATCCCAAAGCTTGAGCTAAAGAATTGATAGCAGTTGTTTTTGCTAGTCCAGGCATTCCTTCAACAAAAATATGCCCATCACTAAAAAGTGCTATCAGCATACCGTTTATTAATTCTTCTTGCCCAACGATTACTTTTTGCATCTCATTTTTTATAGTTTGTATCATAGTTATTTCCTAACATATTTTCTCTTGTTAATTTATTGTAACAAATAAAGTTTAATATTTAGAATATTAACGGGATTAAATGGGGATTTCGTTTATCAATTATTAAGTCTTTATTGGATATTATCCCAAACTTTTATAAGTTGAAGGGCGATAGGATAATAGCTCGACCTTTCACACATAAAACAAAAAAAGAAAAACCAAGGAAATAAAATGAAAAAAGAAATTCACCCAGAATATATGACTTGTGCAGTAAGTTGTGCATGTGGTAACGCATTTGAAACAAAATCAAATGTACCTAAAATGAGAATCGATATTTGTAGTGCTTGTCACCCATTCTTTACAGGTGAGCAAAAAATAGTTGATGCTGCTGGAAGAGTTGAGAAATTCAACGCAAAATACGCTCAAAAGTAATTAGCAACATTTAAGTGATTACATTCGTTCCAACCCCTATAGGAAACTTGGAGGATATATCTTTTAGAAGCATTAAAGCTCTAAAAGATGCGGAACTCATACTCTGTGAAGACACAAGAGTAACAAAACAACTTCTTAATCTTTTAAATCAAAAATTAAATCTCGATATAGACACAAACAAACAATTTCTAAGTGTGCACTCACATAACGAAGAAAAATTCATTACAGCTTCGCATATAGATATATATAAAAATCAAAATGTTGCGTACGTAAGTGATGCTGGAATGCCTTGTGTTAGTGATCCTGGAGCTTTACTTGTTGATTTTTGCCTTAAAAATAACATTCCATATGATGTTATTCCTGGAGCAAATGCTCTTCTGACAGCTTATGCAATGAGCGGGTTCAATGAAAAAGAATTTACATTTTTTGGCTTTTTGCCACATAAGCCTACCAATAGAAAATCACCACTTGAAGCAATTATGAATAGTGAATATTTAACTATTTTATATGAATCACCTCATAGAATCATACAACTTCTAGAAGAGATCAACGCACTTAATTCAGATAAAGAAATATTTGCCGTTAAAGAACTGACTAAAATGCATCAAAGGCATTTTAAAGGTAAAATATCAGATATTCTTAAACAATTTAATTGCAAAGACAGTAAAGTTGATACACGAGGGGAATGGGTTGTAATTGTTGATAGTTGCGAGAGAAATGACGGTGAAAAAATAACTATAAGTGATATTAAATCACTTGACTTGCCACCAAAGCAAAAAGCAAAATTAATTGCAAAGATGACTGGCCAAAATATTAAAGATATTTACGAAACACTTAACCTGTAGTGTCTAGGCAAATTATTTAAGTCAATTAAAAAGGAATCATATGTTGCTCCATGATATTATAGGAATACTTCAATTGTCACTCGCGCCTGTTATTATGATTTCTGGTATAGGCTTAATTATCTTAAGTTTAACAAATCGATTTGGGAGAATAGTAGATAGAACACGTCAACTTTCTGTTGAATATCGTTGTTCTACAGTAATTGATCAGGCGAGAATTTTAGAGGAACTAAAAATACTTTCCCTTAGGGCTAAAGTTATCAAAGGCAGTAATCTTTTGGCCGTATTTAGTGTTTTATTAGTTTCGTTTATCATTATTGGCTTATTTGGGTCTGCCGTTTACCATTTTGACGTGTCTTATTTGTTGATAATCCTATTTATTGCAAGTATTATCAGCTTGATACTTTCTCTCTTTTTACTTATTTATGATCTTGACCTCTCGCTAAAAGCACTTTGGATAGAGCTACCAAAAGAATTAAAGAAAAACTAAAATTAAAAAGTTTTATCAGCTTTCGTATCGATTTATTAGCTGATAAAATAATAATATGCAAAGAATAAAAATACGTAACGTCCAAATTTTGCGATAGTAACTAAAATAATAAATTTGATCTTGTTGTATTGTAGTGCACCAGCTGCAAATGTAAAAGCGTCACCTACTAGAGGTGCCCAAGAAAACAATAACGTTATGCCACCGTATTTATCAAAAAATATTTTAGCTTTTTTTATTTTAGCTTCCTTGATTAAGTTCTTGTTTGCTAAAAACACTTCACCTTTAAGTCCAAGCCAATAATTTATATATGAACCTAACGTGTTTCCTACTGTTGCTAAAATCAGCAATAACGAAACATCTAATCCTGCAGACAAATCGTACAAAAACAACGCTTCGCTACCAAGTGGAAAAACTGTTGCAGAGATGAATGAAATAAAAAATAAGTAAATATATTGCATTGAATAATTTTCTTATTGTTGTATTTGTGTATCAGATCGAGCTATTGTTGAAGCGTAAGTTTTGTTGTACCAAGCGCTAAAAAGCCATAAAGCGTAAGTGTGTTGTTTTAATTTATTTTCTTTTGCATACAAAAAAAGCTCTTTTATATATAGTTCATTAAATAAATTGTGACTTTGATTTGCTTTTAGTATCTCAATCAATAAGTCATCTCCAAACTCCTCCATCAGCCATTCATTATATGGACTATTAAACCCTTTTTTTCTTCTATTGATTATCTCTTGCGGTATATACTTAGAAGCAATTTTTTTGAGTAAGTATTTGTTGGTATTACCTAGCTTTAATTTACTTTCGATACTAAATACTGTGTCTACAAGATTAAAATCTAAAAATGGATTCCTAGTTTCTACTCCATTTGCACCACAAATTTTATCTACTTTTGATAGTAAGCTTTCCCCTAGCCAAATATCCATATCAATGCTACTCATCCAATCAATACGGTCACTTTTCTCGACCGGTTCATCAAATAATGGTATTTTTTTGAATAATTTAGCTTTTTGTAGTTTTGTAAAAATTTCACCAAAACTATTATAGAGATTGTCATCATTAAATATTCTTTGAAGATATTCAATCTCTTTAGTATTTGAAGAGGCTGTTCCAAGGTTTAGTTTTAGAAATTTCTTCTGTTCATTGGATAATGTCTTTTTAAATTCGTAATAATCATAAAATTTTTGATAATTGTTGTATCCTAAAAATAGCTCATCACTTCCTTCTCCGCTAAATACGGTTTTTATCCCTACGCTTTTGATAGTTTTCATGAGATGTAAAAGAGGATTTGCTGCATGGTCGCCATGGGGCTCTTCAATTGCATCCAAAACCTCATCAAGATTGTCAATAAAATCTTGTTTTTTAAATCTAATCTCATAGTGTTCACTGCCTATATCTATGGCAATTTTTTTTGCATATGGAAGCTCACAATATTTTTCATATCCCTCATATCCAACACTAAAGGTTTTAATCTTCTTGCCACTTAAATTCGCATACATTGTACTTACAAGACTACTGTCTATTCCACCACTAAGCAAAGAGCCAATTTCAACATCACTATTCATTCGGAGCTCAACGCTTTTGATTAAGTCTTTTTCGCACATATCTAGTGCAATCTTTTCTTCATAAATTCTTTTATATGTTTTTAATCGATAGTATTTTTTGATTCTTAATTTTTCATTCTCAAACACACAATATGATGCTTTTGGAAGTTTTAAAATGCCATCATAAAAAGTATTTGGAGTGAGCGGCGTGAAATATTGAAGATATTGACTAAGTGCTATTTTATTTAACTTTGGTGTAAATCCAAGCAGTTGTATAATAGGTTTGATGGTGCTTGAAAATATAAATCTACCATTTGATGAATAATAATAAAAAGGCTTTTTACCATATCTATCTCGGGCACAAAAGTAACGATTTTTTGATTTATCATAAATGCAAAAACTAAATGCACCATTTAGAAGTTTTAGAAATTCAGTGTCATATTTTTGATACAGTCTTACTATGACCTCGGTATCAGAAGTCGTTTTGCATACCAAACTTTCATCTTGTGTCAGTTCTTTGTAGTTGTATATTTCACCGTTGAAAACTATCAGCAGATCGTCAAAACACATTGGCTGATTTGCTTCACTATCTAAATCAATTATACTTAGTCTAGTATGCCCAAAATAGTTATAACCAATTTGTTTTGTACTAATATTATCAGGTCCTCTATTTTGAAGTAGTTTAAGAGCTTCGCTAAAATTAGATTCCGGCGTAAAATTAATCCCAAGTATTCCACACATTACAGGCCACCAAAAATAAGATGCACAGCCTGCAGTAAAAAATAAAAAAGCACTAAAAAAGATATTGTTGAAAATAATATTATGCTTGTAACATCAAGTGGTTTGCAATCATATAATGCGGCCAGATTCACATTATTTACAGCTAGTGGAGTTGCCAGTGATATCACTAAAATACTTGCAATAAAAGGACTCAGTCCAAAACTAATTGAAATCAAAATCCCTACAGCTGGAAGCAATAAAAGTTTAGCAATCGATGTAAAAAATGTTAATTTGAAGTTGTTGATCTTAAATCCAACTTTTGCAAGGTAAATACCAAATATAATAAGTTGTAGCACAATTGTCGAATAAGCTCCCATCTCTAATGCTTTATCAATTTCTGGAATAATACTTAAGTTTAAATAATTGAAAATTATAGCAAATATAGCAAACCATAAAATAGGAATTTTTGCCATCGAAATAATTGATTGTTTGAATGTGTATTTTTCTCTTGCTAAAAAATATATTCCAATAGTGTATATAAAAAATATATTTGCAATATTGATAATACTAGTAAAAGGAACACTTTCCATGCCAAATAAAGCTATTCCAAGTGGAATTGCTAGATTCCCAGTATTCCCGATAAGTCCAGTGCTAATAAAAATCGATCTATCTTTTTTGTTTTTGAAAATTGAATTACTAATAAGCATTAGACAAACAAGTGTTACGGTTACAGTTATAAAGTAAACAAATGGAGTCAGTATGAGATCATAATTTATTTTTGTTCTTGTAAGTCCCCAAAATGTTAGGATTGGTTGAAGAAAATATATAGAGATTAAAATTAATGATTTTTCTTCGATTTCATTTTTGAATATTTTTTTCGCAGCAAATCCTAGAACGATAAAAAAATAAATAACCAAAATAGAGATCAGTGCTTCCATATTAACTTTCTTATATTGCAGATTTTAAAAATTGTGATTTAATTTGTGTTTTCATGGTGGGTATAAAAATGATAGCAAAATTGATAAAATTTGTTTTTTGCATATCGTCCCTTAACTCTATATTAGGCTTTGATTGTAGCAAAAAAGGTATTATAAAATCTTAAACGCCATTGTTGTAAAATGTAAACCTTATGAAAAATAAAATATTAAATTTAATAAAACAAAAACCTCTGATAATTGATGGTGCGATGGGAACACAACTCCAATCGTTTGATATTCCAAATGAAGCTTGGATAGATGAAAATGGCCAAAATCAAGAAGGTTGTAACGAACTTCTTAATGCCACTGCTCCATACATTTTGGAGCAAATCCACGAATCTTATGCGCAAGCAGGCGCAGATATGATAAAAACTAACACGTTTGGTTCGATGGATTGGGTTCTTGATGAGTATGACATTGGACATAGAAGTTATGAGCTTTCAAAACTTGGTGCTTCACATGTAAAAAAAATCTGTGAAAAATATTCAACTGAAGAAAAACCAAGATTTGTATTGGGTTCAATAGGGCCAGGAACAAAATTACCAAGTTTAAAACATATAGATTATGACACTATGTATAAAGGCTACGTGACAATGGCAAAAGGTCTTGTTGATGGCGGGGTTGACGTATTTTTACTTGAAACTTGTCAAGATCCATTGCAAATTAAAGTAGCGCTTCATGCACTCCAAGATACAGCACCACAAATTCCAGTTATGGTTAGCGTAACCATAGAACTTAGCGGAACTATGCTAATTGGTACAGATGCAACAACAATAGCAACTATTTTGGAGCCATTTGATATTTTATCTTTGGGGTTTAACTGCGGTACTGGACCTGAGCAGGTCAAAAAGCATATTGAAATTCTTTCTGAAATATCAAACAAACCTTTATCTGTGCATGCAAATGCAGGGCTCCCACAAAATAGAGGTGGAAAAACTTTTTATCCAATGGGAGATGCTGAATTTGCCAATATTGAAAAAACATTTATGCTTTACAACGGTGTTTCATTTTTGGGAGGATGCTGCGGAACTACTCCAGCACACATAAAAGCTTTAAGTGACGCAGTATCAAATATGATACCAAAAATAGCACTTGGTAGCCATCCAAAAAGCTTAGCTTCTCTTTTTGCACCAGTTCCTTTAAAACAAAAACCTGCACCATTATTGATTGGCGAAAGAAGCAATGCAACAGGAAGCAAGGCATTTAGAGAGCTTTTAAAAGCGAATGATTATGAGTCAACTTTAAGCGTAGCGCAAGAGCAAGTTCGCGCAGGTGCACACGTTATTGATGTCAGTGTTGGATTTGCAGGTAGAGATGAAACAAAAGATATGAATGAAGTTGTTTCTCTTTATGCCTCAAAAATAGCACTTCCTTTAATGCCAGATAGTACACAAATTAAAGCTCTTGAAGAAGCATTGAAATTGATAGGCGGGAAAGCAATTATAAATTCAGTAAATCTTGAAGATGGAATTGAAAGATTTGATGAGATTTGTAAAATGGCTAAAAAGTTTGGAGCAAGTCTTGTTTGTCTTACAATTGATGAAGTTGCGATGGCAAAAACAAGAGAAAAGAAAGTTGAAATTGCAGAAAGAATTTACCAAAGGGCTGTAAATCTACATAAAATCGATCCAGAAGATTTGGTATTCGATATGCTTGTTTTCACTATCGGTTCAGGAGACGAAGAATATCATACTGCAGGAATAGAAACAATTGAAGCCATAAGAGAATTTACAACTATGCATCCGGAAGTTTCTACAACTTTAGGGCTTTCAAATATCTCTTTCGGGCTTGACGCAAAAGCTCGTGTTTACCTGAATAGTATATTTTTGCATCACTGCATAGAAGCTGGTTTGAGCTCCGCAATTGTAAATGTTAAGCACCTTGTCCCTAGACACAAAATGAGAGAAGCAGATATCAAAGCTTGTGAGGATCTGTTGTTCAATAATAGAGAAAATGGCGATCCATTATTTGCTTTTATTGATCATTTTAGTGATATTGAAGCTGTTGCTGAGCAAAGTGATGAGGAATTTGCAACATTAGCTAGTGATGAAAAAATAAAAAAATTGCTTTTAGATGGTGCGAAAGAAAAAATTATAGCCCTTGCTTTAGTTCTTAAAGACGAGGTTAGTGCAGAAGTTATAGTAAATGAATGGCTCATAGATGGAATGAAAATTATTGGGGAATTATTTGGAAATGGTCAAATGCAACTCCCGTTTGTTCTTCAAAGTGCAGAAACAATGAAAGCTTGCGTTGATGCGCTTACACCTTATTTGCCAAAAATTGAAAAAGAAAGTGATACAACTTTGGTTCTTGGAACAGTTAAGGGCGATGTTCATGATGTTGGAAAAAATTTAGTTGATATTATTCTTTCAAATAATGGTTTTAAGGTTGTTAATATTGGTATTAAAGTTAGTATTGACGCATTCATAAAAAGTGCCAAAGAGTGTAATGCAATGGCTATAGGAATGAGTGGACTCCTTGTTAAATCGACTAATGAAATGAGAAGTAATTTGGAAGTTTTAAAAGAATCTGGAATCGATTTACCCATATTAATTGGTGGCGCAGCTCTTACAAAACAATTCGTTGATGATTTCTGTAGACCTATCTATGATGGACCAATTTTTTACTGTAGAGATGCTTTTGATGGTGTTGTTGCTATGCAAAGACTTGAAGAGGCTAATGGAGATTTTAGCAAAATAGATACAAATATGGCAGCAGATTTGGTACAAATTGATATTTCAAAAAAAGAAGAAAAAGTTGAATTTGACGCATTAATTCACACACCAAAACTTTTGTCAAATCACCAAACTTATAATCCGCCATTTTTTGGACGAAAAGTTGTGGTTGCACCAAAAGAATATATAGAAAATACCACTAAAACAATAGCTTCTAAAATTGAATGCAATATTAGTTTTGATAATGAACTAGCATTTAAATGGACAAATCATAGAGTTCTGTTTAGACAAAGATGGGGATATAAGAGAAATAAAATGACAGTCGACGCTTTTAAAAAGCAGGAAGAAAATATAGTGGTTCCATTATATGAGAGACTTAAAAAGCAATTCTTAGACGAAAATATTTTTTCTCCAATTGCACTTTATGGTTATTTTTACTGTAAAAGTGAAGATAATAAGTTGCATATTTTTGATGAGAACAAACAAACAATTTTAACAACATTTACTTTCCCAAGACAGGGTCGAGCTCCACATAGATGTCTGGCTGACTATTTTAAAAGTGATGAGTTTGATGTTGTTGGATTCACATTGGCTAGTAGCGGCCATAATATTACACCATTTGAGAGAAATCTTTACGATGAAGGAAAATTTGGAGAATACTATAGTGTTCATGGCCTTGGAGTAGAGCTAGCAGAAGCAATGGCAGAAATTTTACATAAACAAATTAGGTTGGATTTGGATATTGCAAAAAATGAAAAACCAACACTAAATGACGTTAGAATGAAACAATATCAAGGCTGTAGATATAGTCCTGGATACGCTGCATGTCCTGACTTATCAATGAATAGACAAATCTTTGATTTGCTAAATCCTGAAGATTTCGGAATAACACTGAGTGAAACTTTCCAGATTGATCCAGAGCAAAGTACTGTAGCTATTGTTGTTCCAAATAAGGAAGCGAACTATTTTAATATATGATGTAATCATTATTGGTTCAGGAGCAGCTGGTTTGATGGCTGCAATTTCATCAAAAAAACATAAGCAAAAAGTTTTGATTTTGGAACAACTTGACGAGATAGCAATTAAGCTAAAAGCAACAGGAGGAGGACGATGTAATCTCACAAATACTCTTTCTTTGGAACCATTTATGGAGAAATTTGGGAAAAATGGAAGATTTATGAGGGATGCGTTAATTGCATTTTCATCGTCTGATTTACAAGAATTTATGTCAGATATAGGAGTTCAAACGCATGCTCCAGATGGCTTTAGGATTTTTCCAACAACTCACAAATCAACAACAATCATTGAGGCTATTAAGTGTAAACTACTTCTTGATGGAATAGAAGTTCAATGTAGCCAAAAAGCACTAGAGATTACTAAAAAAGAAAATATTTTTTGCATTAAAACAACTAGTGATATTTTTTATAGTCATAATTTAGTTATTGCAACAGGCGGCTCAGGATACAAAAATCTAGGCGCAACTGGTGAAGGCTACGAATTTGTTAAAAGCTTCGGTCATAGTCTTAAAAAATTATATCCAGCAATGATGCCACTTCTTGTTAAAGATGATTGGGTTTCAAAATGTACTGCAGACACAATAGCCAAGGCAACAATTCAAGTGGATATCAAAAAATACAATAAACTCAAAGCAACTGGTGATTTAATATTTTCTAAAAATGGAATAAGGGGTCCGGTTGTACTTGATTTTGCAAGAGAAATTACACCACTTTTTGATACTTTTGATGAGATCCCAGTCATAGTAAATATGATTAAAGAAAAAACAGAAAACGATTTGATTGAGCTTTTTAAGGTAACTCCTACAGAAACAATATCAAATGTTTTGCTTCAAATTCTCCCAAAGTCCATTATACAAGAGCTGCTAAAAATATCTAAAATATGTGAAAACAGTACATACAAAAGCATAAGTGGTGAAGAAAAAATTAATCTGCTTAGAATTTTGACAAAAACACCAATGACAATAAACGGCAGTGATGGTTTTAAACTAGCCATGATAACAAGAGGTGGAATAAATCTAAAAGAGATAAATCCAGCATCAATGGAGAGTAAAATAATTTCTAATTTGTATTTTGCTGGGGAAATTGTAGATATTGATGGACCGTGTGGTGGATATAATCTTCAATGGGCATTTTCTAGTGGTTTTTTAGCTGGATCTCTTAAATAACAAGAATTTTAAGATCACCATATTTATAAATCAATTGTAGAAACTTTTTTAGTGATTTTATTGCACACTGGTTGAAAAATAGTGTATATTTTATACAGTATTAAGATATCTTTTTCTTTACTTTGTAGTATAATTTTTGAAAGACACTTTTAATTTCAACAGGAGGCCTCAATTGTTAGAACAATCTACAAGTCATATTGGTAAATTTTGGGAAGTTTATCAAAAGCAAGACAGAAACAAAATCGAAGAATTTACGAAATATATGGATAAATTTGCTGTAAATTTCAATCTTTACAAAGATGGAAATTTTATAGAGAGATCATTACCCTTTGATGTTGTCCCTAGAATTATTGGTGCTAGTGAATTTAACAAAATGGATAGAGGACTATCTCAAAGAGTAAAAGCTTTAAATCTTTTTCTTGAAGATTTGTATACTGATCAGAAAATTGTTAAAGCTGGAATTATTCCTTCAGAATTTATTTATCAAGCTAAAGGCTTTTTGAAAGAATTAGTCGGACATTCCCCATCAAAAAAGATTAGAACACATATTAATGGTATCGATCTTGTAAAAGATACAGTTACAGATGATTGGATTATTTTAGAAGACAATCTGAGAGTTCCAAGTGGAGCTAGTTACCCTTTATCTATACGAGATACATACAGAAAGATTTATCCAGAATTTTTTGAAAATCTTAAAATTGAGCCAATCAAGCAGTATCCTCAATTAATTAAAGAATCTATGGATTATGTAAACTGTGGAGGAATAAATGTAGTATTGACTCCAGGAAGATACAATTCAGCTTATTATGAGCATAGTTATTTGGCTGAAACTAGTAATGCTTTACTCGTTAGAAATCATGAGTTGGTTGTTAAAGATAAAGTAGTTTACTTTAAAAACTATGACGGAAAGTTGATTAAAGTTGGAGCAGTTTACAGAAGACTTGATGATGAATTTTTAGATCCAAACTTTTTTAATCCAGAATCTTTAATAGGTGTTCCAGGGATAATGGAGGCATACCTAGCTGGAAATGTAGCACTGTTAAATGCTCCAGGAAATGGTGTGGCTGATGACAAAGGTATATATTATTTTGTCCCTCAAATGATCAAATATTATTTAGGAGAAGAGGCACTGCTTAGAAATGCTCCAACCTATCTTCCTTATTTTGCTGATGACATGAAATACATGATGGAAAATATGGAAAAACTTGTCATTAAAGATGTTGCAGAAGCTGGTGGCTACGGTGTAATGTTTGGACATAGTATGTCAAAAATACAACTTGAAGATCTTAAAACAATCATAAAAGCTAATCCTAGAAGATTTATTGCACAAGAATTAGTTGAATTCTACGATGAAGAATGCTATATTAATGATAAATTAGTGCCTAGAAAAGCTGATTTTAGAGCTTATGTTGTTATGGCTGAAGAGCCTAAAGTTTGGAAATGTGGGCTTACAAGATATGCTATGGAAGCTGGAAACTATCTTGTAAATTCTTCACAAGGTGGCGGATTTAAAGATACTTGGGTTATGGGAGAATAATATGACACAATTAATTACAGCAAATGCAGCAACAAATCTTTATTGGTTAGGAAGATATTTAGAAAGAATTGAAGCTTCACTTATTGATATAAATAGAGCATATGATAATATTATAGATGTTGATCAAAATGAGGGTGTTGCACTTTTTGAAAAACTTGGAATTGATATCGAATATACAAACTCTTCTGAATTTTTAAATGTTGCAATTTTTGGAGATCACGCTGCAAACCTTTTTGATCTTTTAAGTTGTGCTAGAGAAAATGCAATCGTTGCAAGAAGTTACATTGAAGCAGAAGCTTTTGGATCAATCATTGAATTGCATCAGCACTTTGAAACGGCACAAAAAAATAATTTTTACATAGATTTTAGATTCGTAGATACGGCTATGTCACTTATTAGTGAAATCTGGGGAGAACTTACTAGAAAACAAACTAGAAATTTACATGATTATTTTATGGCCATGGGAAAAAATGTTGAAAAAGTTGATATGAGCCTAAGAATCGGAAGAGATAAAGAATTCGCTCTTATTGTTATGAAAGAAATAGATACAATAGTTTCTATTTTAGCTCCAAACGCAAGTTTTAAGCCTCATGATTTAAATGAATCAGATGAGGTTATTTTGGCTTCAATAAATAATAAAATAAATAAAATTATAACGGAGTAATCAAGTTTGAACGTGACAACAAAAGAGATTTTTAAATCAGAGCTCCCTGTTGGGGAAACACTATCTATCAAAAGAACAAGATTTGAAGGAAGTCGTCAGGACGAAAAGAAAAAAAGAATTTCAATCGTTAGTGGTATACATGGCGATGAGCTTGAAGGACAACTTGCTATATATTTATTGGGTCGTTGGCTAAATGAAAATCCTGATAAGTTAGTTGGTATCGTTGATATATATCCAGCTGTAAATGCTCTTGGTGTTGATACTATAACTAGAGGTTTCCCAATATACGAAGTGGATTTAAATCGCTCGTTTCCAGGTTCAAAAGATGACTTTTTACCAGGACAGATAGTTTATGCATTAACTCAAGATATTAAAGGCAGCGATATTGCTATAGATATTCATTCAAGTAATATTTTCTTGCGAGAGATTCCGCAGATTCGTATTAATAAAGAATTTTCCAATTCAACATTGCCATTAGCAAAAGAATTAAATTGTGATTTTATTTGGATTCATGATGCTGTTACGGTTCTTGAAGCTACATTTTCGCATACATTAAATTCACTAGGAACTAAAACACTTGTTGTTGAAATGGGTGTTGGGATGAGACTTACAAATAAATACGGTGACCAACTTTTACGTGGTATGCTTAATTTAATGAAGCAAGAAGGGATTATAGAATGTGAGGAAGCGTTTGAAGTTAGAACGCCATTTACATCAGAAACTGGAAGTGTTGCTTATATGAATGCCCCAAAAAGTGGACTATTTGTTCAATTTTTAGATCATTGTGCAATTATTAATAAAGATGACAAAATTGGTGATATTGTTAGCCCCTTAACTGGTGAAGTTCTAGCGGAATTAAAAGCTCCTTGTGATGGAATCTTATTTACTCTGCGAGAATATCCTGTCGTGTATGAAGGTTCGTTAATAGCTAGAATTTTTAGTACAAATAAATAATCAAAAAATAACTATTAAAATGAGAGATAAATAATAATATGAAAAAAATAGAAATATTAAGAATAGAGTCATTAAGTAGAGCTCCACTTGTTATTGAGGGATATTTATTTGAAGGTAGTGACCCAGAAGCTCCATCTT
>CAIJNA010000117.1 GCA_903821805.1 uncultured Campylobacterota bacterium
AAAAAAAGCTCAAGCAAAAATGCTTGAGCTTTTTTTAAAAACAATTTTAAAAAAGATAAATCTCATTATTTTATTAAATAAATGAGACAATCTCTTTCTCTAAATCATCAATATTTATTTCAACTGTATGTCTGACTTTAGCGTCAAAGACATTTTGAATCATAGTTGGAACTTTTATATTATATTTATCGCTAATTATTTTTAGTGCGTCGATATCTTTATATTTCATGCTATCATCATTTAATGCATTTAAAACCGATGGTGAAAATTTCGTCCATTCTGCAGTACTATAAACTACATTTTTCAATGGTTTATCCATCAGTGTTTCATATGCTTTAATACAAGTTGCTGTATGCGGGTCCATAAGATAACCGTCCTCAAGATAGTTTTTAATTGTTTTCAATCCATAAGTATCATCACTAAAAGTTGCGCTAAATTCACTTTGTAATTTTGCTTTTTCATCAATACTGAGGACAAAAGAATTTTTTGAATTCAAATCTTCCATAAGTTCTTTTGTTCTATCACTACCAAACATATCGTACATAATTCTTTCTATATTTGAAGATTTTAAAATATCCATTGCTGGAGATTTAGTTAAAACAAGAGTTTTATCATTTAAGTCATAGACTCCATCATTTATCCATGAAGTTAGTACATTATTTTCATTCGATGTAATTAAAATTTTCTCAACAGGTAATCCCATTTTTTTTGCATAATACCCACCAAGAGCATTTCCAAAATTTCCAGATGGAACTGTAAGATAAATTTTTTCTCCATTTTCAATCTCATTTTGTCTTAATAATTCGATGTAAGACCAGAAATGATAAACTATTTGAAAAATAATTCTTCCAAAATTAACACTATTTGCAGCACTTAGTTTTGTATGTTTTTCACCTAAAGTTGTTTTGAAAGTTTCACTCGCAAGAAGATTCTTTAATGCGTTTTGCGCATCATCAAAATTGCCATTGATTCCGATTACTTTAAGATTTTCACCATCTTCTGTTACCATTTGTAGTCTTTGCACATCGCTTGTACCGCCAACTGGATATAAACAAGCAACTTTAATACCTTCTTTATTTTTGAAAGTATTCAATGCAGCTGGTCCAGTATCACCTGAAGTAGCTGCTAATATTAGGTATTTTTCATTTCTTTTTTTTGCTATCGCACTCAATATAGAACCAAAAGGCTGAAGCGCCATATCTTTAAAAGCTCTTGTTGGACCATGATATTGTTCGTTTACAAAAAGATTTTCTTTAACTTTTACAACCGGTGAAGGATTGCTTTTATCATCAAAATTATCATATAGATTAAGAGCAGTTTGTAAATCATTTTCTTCAATATCAACTTTAAAAGCAGTTAAAATATCAAAAGCTAATTCTTTATAACTTTTGTTTTTATGACTTTCTATAAAATCTTCACCCAAGTTTGGTAAGCTTTTTGGGATATACAATCCACCAAATGAAGCACTTGGATTTAAAATAGCGTATGAAAACTCAACCTCATTTGGTTTAATTCCATCATTCCCTCTTGTTTCTATGAAGCTCATGCTTGTATATCCTCTTTAATTAAAATGTCGCGAATTATACCACACCGTAAGTTATGTTTGATATAATCCGCATTATTTTATGAGGGCAATTATTTGAAAACAATAGATTTTAAAAAATACACATCAATTCATATCGGTGGTAAACACGATGTTAAGGTGATAAATGAAATAGGTGATTATTCAAAATATCACATTATCGGTAAAGGAAATAATTTACTCCTTTCAAATAATCCACCCAAATTGGCGATACTTGGTGATGAATTTGATTATATTATTCAAAAAGGTGATAAGTTAATAGTTGGTGGCGCTACTATGAGTGGAAAAATGCTTACTTACTGCAAAAAAAACGATATCGGTGATTTTGAATTCTTAGGAAAATTACCAGGAAGCATTGGTGGCCTAGTCAAAATGAACGCTGGACTAAAAGAATGGGAAATGATGAATTATCTTCATAGTATTAAAACAAATGAAGGTGAAATTCTAAAAGAAAACATCAATTTTACATACAGACACACTGAAATTAAAGGTGTTGTTTATGAAGCAACATTTAACATAACAAGCGGATTTAGTAAAGAAAAAATGGATATGTTTATACAAATGAGAAATAATCAACCCAATCTTCCAAGTGCTGGTAGTTGCTTTAAAAATCCAAAAGAACATAGCGCTGGATATTTGATAGAAAAAGTTGGTCTAAAAGGACATAATATTGGTGGAATGGCTTTCAGTTCGATGCATGCTAACTTTTTAGTTAATATGGGAAATGGGACTTATGACGAAGCTATCAAACTAATAAATTTAGCAAAAGAAAGAGTTCTAAGTGAATTCAATATCAAACTGGAAACTGAAATAGTTATTCTGTGAAACTCCATAATTAAAATGGATTATAACTATTTGCCACACTAATATTGATGACTATTTTGTCTATATTTCGGTTACATGTTAATAGATTTAATTTGAAAATAATTGTTAATAAAAAATAATGACAGTAATAATACTAATATAATTGAAATTATTACTATCTT
>CAIJNA010000118.1 GCA_903821805.1 uncultured Campylobacterota bacterium
GCTTCGTAAATATTTTCTTCAACCAAAGGTACATGTTTGTATGCAGCTGCATGAATAACTATTTCTGGTTTATATTTAGCAAAAGTTAAATCCAATAATTCTTTATTTACAACTGATTGCATAATCAAAATAGGTTTATACATATCAAGTTCTTCGGAAATTGAATAAAGATTATATTCACTATGATCCAACAGAATAAGTTTTTTTGCCCCAAAAGATCCACATTGTCTAGCAATTTCACTTCCAATACTTCCACCAGCTCCAGTAATCAGAACTGTTTTATTTTGTATAAAGTTCTCTATAGCTGTTTTATCAAGATCTTTTGGATGACGAGCTAGCAAATCTTCAACGGATACTTCATGGATTTTAACACCATAGTCACTATAAGCAGAAGCAATCTTTATCTCTTCAACTTCTCGATCTTTTAGCTTAGAATAAATACTCTGAATATCAACAGTATCATCAACAATTGCAGCATCACATTCTAAATCTTTTGATAAAAAATCATCAAAAGAATAGACAGGAATATTTCCGATTCTCATATTTTTATAAACGTCATCAATGATTGCTATTGGATTATATCCAGTGCTTCTGCCAGTGATTGTCTTTAAAATAATATTTGCCCTATCACCACTCGCAATAATAATTGTGTCTTTATCTTGAATATTATTTCTGTAAAATTCAAGATAAAATCGTTTGCTAATTTTTAAAAAAAGTATCAAAAATAGTGAAACAAAGAATTCAATAGCAATAATCGATCTAGGAATAATGATATCAATATATCTTCCTACAAACGTAAAAATTAGAAATAATGTTGTTGAGAAAATGAAAATATAGTTTAGCTTTACCAAGTCACTTAAACTAAAATGTCTCCAGCTAATATCATAAATATGCAAGAAATAAGAGAACGAAACTCTAGTTATTGCTAAAAAGAAAAAAGAAAAATATACCTCATCAATATATATTTTAGGAATTGCAAAATCAAATCTAAGCGCAAAAGATAGCCATACAGATGCGAAAATAATTAAAATATCTGAAAGAATAAAGAATAATCTTCTTTTTGCTACAGTTTGTCTAATTTTCACATACACCCTTTAATTAAATCACATATCATTTTTACATCTTCTTTGGTCATAGTTGTACTGCTAGCAACACACAATCCTTTACCAAATAGATCTTCGCTTGTACCATCAACATATTTTTTCGCATCAACAAAAAGTGGTTGAATATGCATAGGTTTCCATAATGGTCTTGATTCTACATTTATAGTTTCAAGCGCTAGCATAACTTTATTGTAATCAGTTTTTTCAAAAGTCATAGCAGTTAACCATCTATTACCTCTAGTATTTGGAAGCTCTGGCATCATAGTAATCTCATCACAATCTGATAAATACTCTTTGTACCAATCGAAAATTTCTCGCTTTTTAGCAACCCTATCTTCAATAACTTCCATTTGACCAACACCAATTGCTGCCAAAATATTGCTCATTCGATAATTGTATCCATATTCAAGATGCTCATAGTGGATAAATGGTTCTTTTGCTTGTGTGCTGTAAAATTTAGCTTTTTCTATCCAATCTTTATTATTACTCACAAGCATACCACCTCCACTTGTTGTTAGTATTTTATTGCCATTAAAACTATAAATTCCAAAATCCCCAAAAGTTCCAGTATGTTTTCCATTAAAAATAGCTCCTAAACTTTCAGCGGCATCTTCTATCAAATAGACACCATGATATTTGCAAATATCTGCAATTTTTTCAATATCTGCACATTGTCCATAAAGATGAGTAATTATCAATGCTTTTGGTTTTTTGTCACACTCAAGTAAATATTTATTTAAGAGTTTTGGTGATAAGTTCCAGCTTTCTTTGTCACTATCAATAAAAACTGGATTTGCTTTTTCGTATAAAATTGCATTTACGGAACCAATAAAAGTAAAAGTCGAAGCAAGAACATCATCACCCTCACCTATTTTTAAAATTCTAAGTGCTAAATGTATTGCTGCCGTTCCACTAGTTAATGCCAATGCATTTGAAGCATTAGTATAATTTTTAATGCTATCTTCAAATTTATTTACATATTCACCAAGTGGTGCTATATAATTGCTTTCAAATACTTTTTCAATATATTTTAATTCATTTCCACTCATGTGTGGTGCGCTTAAAAAAATTCTTTTGTTTTGACTCATTTTATATCCTCTATCTCTTTGCATGGATTTCCATATGCTTTTTTAAAATCTACTATATTTTTTACGACAACCGAACCTGCACCTACAATACAATTTTGACCTATCGATAAGCCTTGTATTACATTTGAACCGATTCCAATGTGTGTCATTTTTCCAATTTTTACATTTCCTGCTAATGCAACTTTTGGTGAAATATGAACAAAATCACCAATTACAGATTCGTGCTCAATAACTGATCCGCTATTTAAAATAACCCCGTCACCAATAATAGCTTTTGCATTAACAACAACATTTGGCATCACAACTACGCCATCACCTATTATTGCACTATTTGATATTATTGCTGATGGATCAATTAAAGTTGCGATTTTGAAACCTGCATTACTAGCATTTTGAAAAACTTTTGCTCGTATTTTGTTGTTTCCAATTCCAAAACAAATTGAAATACCAGTATTATTTTTGATTGATTCAAAATTAGAAAATTCATTATCTCCATCATCTATAAAAATAATATTTTCATATCCGCATCTATGAGCTATGTCGGCAATAACCAAACCGTGTCCACTTGCTCCATAAATATAAATTGATTTCATATTTTTGTTCCCTCAAATTTTTCCATTGTAGCGCTTGTGCTCGAACTAATTTCACTTCTTTTTATGACTTTCAAAAATGTCATCCAAAGTATTTTGATATCTAATAAAAATGATTGATTTTCAACATACCAAACATCATATGAGAATTTTTGTTCCCAACTTATAGCATTTCTGCCATTTACTTGAGCCCAACCTGTAATACCTGGTTTTACATCATGTCTTCTTTTTTGATCAGTATTGTACAAATCCAAATATTCTACCAAAAGTGGACGCGGGCCAACAAAACTCATCTCACCTTTTAAAACATTTAAAAGTTGAGGAAGTTCATCCAGACTAGAACTTCTGATAAATTTTCCGAGTCTTAAAATTCTTTTTTCATCTGGAAGAAGATTTCCATATTCATCTTTATCATTAGTCATAGTTCTAAATTTATAAATACCAAATATGCTCTCTTTATATCCTGGTCTATATTGTCTAAAGAGAATTGGTCTTCCTAAAAAAACCAAAATCAATACACTAACAAAAACATAAATTGGTGCAAATAAAATAATTAGAATAATAGCCAAACCAATATCAAATAATCTTTTCATAATACTCCATATATTGCTTTACAACTTTGTTGACATCAAATTCATTGAGTGCTTTTTCTCGTCCTGCTTGACCCATTTGATACCTCAAATCTTTGTCTTCTACTAAAATATTTATTTTTTTAGCCAAATATGCCGGATCACCAATTGGGACTAAAAATCCATTAATATTGTCATCAACAACATCTCGACATCCAAAAGTATTAGTCGCAACTACTGGTTTTGCCATCGAAGCAGCTTCCATTAATGTGGCTGGAAGACCTTCTCTATAACTCGGAAGAACATAAATATCACAACATGAAGTTAACTCAACAATATCATCCCTATGTCCAAGCCAAACAACACTTCCGTTCTTTAAAAAACTTTCACTTGCACAAGAATGATTCCCATCATCTGTTCCACCAACAAATAAAAATTCTACATCAGGATTTGATCTCTTTACAATATCACATGCTTCATAATATTCTCTAACACCCTTGTCCCAAATAGCTCTTGCAACCATAAGAACAATTATTTTATCTTTCATTCCTAATTTTTCTTTAATATATTTTATTTTTTCTTCATCAAAATATTTCATATCAAATTTATTTGTATCGACGCCAACACTTTTGATTATTTTTACTTTTTCTTCTTTAATAATCTTCTTTCTGATCATATAAGCTGGATCATCACTGTTTACAAACACACAGCCTTTTGAAATTCTAAAAGCTTTTTTATAAAGTCTTTCCATTAAAGTTCTGATTAAAATATTTTTAACACTATCTTTGATGTAAAAAGAACCAAGTCCTTCAACTAAATTTAAAATAATAGGAACACCGGCTCGTTGTCCAGCAAATGTTCCATAAATATTTGGTTTTGCAGTAAAAGTATGTAAGACATCTAATTTTAGATCTTTGATAGCTTTATAAATATTGTCTATAGACTTTTTTTCACGGAAAGGATTGAGCCCTTTTCTGTCAATTTCATAATTAATAACTTCAAATCCAGATTCTTTAAGTGCTTGATTTTTATCACCTTTTGGACAAATTGCATAAACCTTATGTCCTTGACGCATGAGCTCTTTCATAATTGGTGTACGAAATAAATGTAAATTCAAGTCTAAGTGTGATAAAAAACCAAACGTTTTCAATGTTTTCCCTCTAGCAAGCTTTTTTCTACAAAATTTCTCATTTGTATTAGTTTGTTTTTCCAACTTACAATGTTTGTATATTTTATCATTTCTGCCTCAATTTTATCTCGATTAAGAGATACATACTCTGCAAATATTATAATTTCATCAAGCGAAATATTATCTTCTTCAAATCTTTTGGCAAAAGATTCGTCACCATTTAAATCGGTATCTTTATATGCGTAAACAAAAGGAAGTCCTCTAACTATATACTCTCGTGACTTCAATGTACAAGCTTCTTTCATATTTTTAACAGATAAAGCCAAGCTACTGATGGCTAAATGAGCATTTTTCATATGATTATCCAGATCATCTCCGTATGCTTTTCCAACAATTTCAATTGATACATTTTTAGTCTTTATAGAATTCACCATATCTATTTGTGTTCTTGATAAATTACCTATTAACCTTAAATATAAATGTACATCACCATCGTAAGACTGAAGCAATCCAAGGAACTTTTCTAATCCATGCCAAAGTGAAAATTCAGAAGCCACAAATATTAAATTTAACGTTTTTCCATCGAAAGGAATATATCCAGTATGTGAAAAACTTTGGGGGTTTATGCCATTTGCAATTGTCGCTGAATACAAACTTGTGTTTGTTTTTGCTAGTTCAACTTTTCTAATTTCATCAGTAACACCAATAATTCCTTTTAAATAGGATAAAAATGTCCCAGCAAAGTATTTTTCAAGATAACCTCTAAATACATCAACGATTCGACCAACAGAAAATAACTCTGCAACTTCATCTGTATGATGCTCAGTAAAAATCTTGTATCCATATTTTTTTGCAAATCTTAATGTGCCAAATCCATCAACAAGTGGATATCTAAGAATAATTGCATCATAGCTATCTAATGGGATTGATTTTTCTATATTCGCTATTTTAAAAACCCTAAAAGCAAGGATTCTGAGGAAATTTGTTGGGATGTTTTTATTAAAAACTTTAATCGCATGCATATTATCGCTAGAATAATCTTGGGAAGGATTAATTAAATAAAAATCAATATCCAAGCCATTTTCTTTTGAGACTTTTGCCTTATCTTCTAGTTTTTTGAAAACTCCAGGGCTAAATGCTGGAACAACAGAAACATGTGCAATTTTTATTTTATTACTCATAAACTTCCACCCAACTTTTAATATTATTTTTCCAACTCGATAAACCATAAATAATAGGTATATTTGGAGCTGTATTTTTCTTATTTAATTCCGAAACAACTTCTGTTAATTTGGTTGAAATTTGGTTTATACTGTCAACTTTATAGTAAACAATTCCAGACTTATCAAATAAATCGTAAGGTAGCCAACTTCCAGTTATAACAATATTATTTGCATACAAGAATTCTTGCATACTTCCAGAAAAACTGTCAGTTTTTAGAACATTAATCATAATGTCACTAGCAAGTTTGATATAGGCATTTTGATCCTCATACAAAAAATCCTCAAGAACCAAGTAGTCAATGTTTGTTTTGGATAAAATATTTTTTATACTCTCTTTATAAAACTTATCTCCGTATGTCATGGGAAAAATAAATTGTATTTTATTAATAATTTCAGGATCAAGCATTAAAATATTTTTGATGATTTCCTCGTGCTGCTGAGCTTTTGTAGAATTGTATCCACAAGAAACTATCGTTTTTGTTTGTGAATATCCAAGAATTTGCTTAATCTCTAATGCATTTTTTGTTCTATTTGAATCTATAAAATCAAGTGTTTCCAAACCAAATCGACAAACTCGTAACTTCTCCTCAAATGCTCCATAGTATTCGATAAAACTTTTTTGCGACAATACATTTGTGAATGTTATTGTTTTTGCTTTTTTGTACAAAAATTTTTGAATCCATCTTTTAAAGCCATTCATACGATAAAAATCACTTCCATAAATAGTAAGGATTAAATTATTTTTAGCCAGTATTGTGTAAATTAAAATGTAAAAAACATAAACAAAATGTATATTTATAGCCTTGAAAGAATTGCAAGAAAGAAACTTTCCAATAAAATACATTCTAAAAATCATATGTATTTTCGGTAATTTCAAATACTTTTCAAAAGATTTTGCATAGCTATCTTCAATATTATTATCACCATCAAAAAACTTTAA
>CAIJNA010000119.1 GCA_903821805.1 uncultured Campylobacterota bacterium
CTAAAAATATTTGTGTACCGCCATTTGGAACGCTAATTTTTACTATATCATTGCCCTTTTTACCTCTAAAAAGATCCTGTAGAACTTTATCAAGTTTAGCTTCCTCTACAAATCCTATTTGTCCTTCTTTATTTTTTGTAGCTTCGTCAAGTGAATTTAAACGAACTAATTCTTTAAATTTCGAAGATCTTTTTGCTGTATCTTTAATTGAAGTTAATGTAGAAAAAAGTTTATTGGCAACTACTTCATCTTTAACTAAAATATTTCTAAGACTATATCTAGCGTTGATCATTGGTTTTTCTATGTCATATACCTTTTTTATTTCATCATTTGTTGGATTTATTTTAGACATAAGCTTTTGAGCCCATATTTCAAGTGTTACAAGTTTTGTGGCAACTGCCAAATCACTATCATTTTTCATATTCTCTTTTAGTAAATAATCAGCTAATTTTGAAGTTTGATTATATTCGTTTGCTATAGAAATTTTAGCTGGTTCTGTTTGTGTATTATAATTTACTCTATACTTTTGTAGTGAGTAAGCTTCTATTTCTGCTTGATTTGCATTAATGGCAGTTTCTGCATTTAGACTTGAGAATAATAATACAGATGCTGCTATTAAAGATAATTTTGTGATTTTCATTTATTTTTCCTTTTGTTGCTTGGTTTCTTATTTTCATTATTATATCTGTTGATTTCTTTGCTTTACTTATTAGAACTAGACTCATTAACACAAAAAAAAGATCTTTTAATTTTAATATTATTTAAATTTTTATATCGATAATTATATACGCAAAAGAAACGCGTCAATCACAAAATACCACTTATTTTGAAGCTTAAAATGATAATATTTTACAAAATACCAAAAAGTATAAAAATAAAAAATAAGTATAAAAATAAACAAAATCAATGACACCTTTTAAAGTACACACGCCATATACTCCTGCTGGAGACCAACCAAAAGCTATTGAACAATTAACAGCATCGATCAAAAATGGTAATAAATACAATACACTTTTGGGTGTTACTGGAAGCGGCAAAACTTATACTATGGCAAAAGTAATCGAAGCTTTACAGATGCCAACACTGATAATGACCCACAATAAAACCCTAGCGGCTCAGATTTATAGTGAGTTTCGTGGCTTTTTCCCTGATAATCATGTGGAGTATTTTATCTCTTACTATGATTATTATCAGCCTGAAGCTTATATTCCAAGACAAGATTTATTTATAGAAAAAGATAGCTCAATAAATTCTGAGCTTGAAAGATTACGACTAAGCACAACAGCATCTCTCCTTAGTTTTGACGATATTGTTTGTGTAGCTTCTGTTAGTGCAAACTATGGACTTGGAAACCCTGATGAATACAAACAAAATGTTCAAAGACTTGAAGTTGGTCAACAGTATTCTCAAAGAACTTTGCTTCTAAAGCTTGTCGAAATGGGATACAAAAGAAATGACAAGTTTTTCGACAGAAGCGATTTTCGAGTAAATGGTGATGTTATAGATATTTTTCCTGCTTATTATCAAGAAGAGTTTGTAAGAATTGAATTTTTTGGAGATGATGTTGAAAGTATTACAAAACATGAATATCTCACAAATAACAAAACAGAAACTATGAAAGATTTCATTTTGTACAGTGTAAATCCTTTTATAGTGTCACAAGATAGATTAGCAAAGGCTATAAAAACAATTGAGGAAGAACTTGATGATCGACTTAAATATTTTAAAGAAAATGATAAATTAGTTGAACACCAAAGACTAAAACAAAGAGTTGAGTTTGATCTAGAAATGCTTCAAGCTACTGGAATGTGCAAAGGAATTGAGAATTATGCACGACTTTTGACCGACAAACAAGTTGGTGAAACGCCCTATTCTTTAATTGATTATTTTGAAGCGATGAATCGACCATATTTGCTTATAGTTGATGAGTCTCATGTTAGTTTATCTCAGTTTCGTGGCATGTATGCAGGTGACCGAAGTCGTAAAACAGTATTAGTAGACTATGGTTTCAGGCTTCCATCTGCTCTTGACAATCGTCCTTTGATGTTTGATGAGTTTATCAATAAAAAGGCAAATTATCTATTTGTAAGTGCTACGCCAAATGAATTAGAAACTGATCTAAGTAGCATTGTAGCTGAACAAATAATACGTCCAACTGGCCTTCTTGATC
>CAIJNA010000120.1 GCA_903821805.1 uncultured Campylobacterota bacterium
ACCAAGCCAGAATATTTTGGTAAGCGATAAAATATAAAGAGAAAAAGAAAAAATTAATGTTCCTATAAATACAAAATAATATCCGATCGAAATTTGCTTAATATCCTTAATTTGTGTGGCAATAAACGAGATTGCAAATAACCCTAGAGTATTATAAAAAGAATAATCAACTGCTTTGTTATAGATTATGGTTCCATAATCGTCTAAATATGGCTTTAATCCGTGTGCACCAAACGCACCAATCAATATATTTATAACCATCATAAATGATGCAATAAGCAAAAACTTTCTAATAGTAGTTTTCTCCACAATAACCCCTTTGTCTATACTTGTAATTTATTTTCATAACTTCTATATTTTATCTGCTGTATTCAAAAAGACAAATAAAAAAGGATGAGTCTAAAAGAACTCACCCTTTAAATAAGAAATATAATATTAAACTAAATAATATTATTCAACATCAGCATCAATTATGTCTTCATCTTTCTTTTTAGAAGATGCTTGCTCAGAGTTATTATCTCCACCTTGTTCTTTTTTATACATAGCTTCAGCTAATTTATGACTTTTTTCAGTTAAATCTTTAAGTGCAGCTTCTAAATCATCTTTTGTACTATCTTCAATTTTTAAAAGCTCTTCAAGTTTTGCAGCAGCATCAACAATAGCAGCTTCTTCAGATTCACTTACTACACCTTTATTTTCTTCTAAAGATTTTTTAGTTGAATGAAGCATAGCTTCAGCTTGATTTTTTACTTCGATTAACTCTTTTTTCTTAGCATCAGATTCTTTATTTGCTTCAGCTTCATTTACCATTTTCTCAATTTCTGCATCACTTAAACCAGAACTTCCTGAGATAGTAATTTTATTTTCTTTTCCAGTTCCTTTGTCTTTAGCACTAACATTAAGAACTCCATTTGCATCAATATCAAATGTAACTTCAATTTGTGGAACACCTCTTGGAGCCGCAGGAATATCGCTTAATTCAAATTGTCCTAAAGATTTATTGTCTTTAGCAAATTCTCTTTCACCTTGTGCAACAAGAATAGAAACAGCTGGTTGATTGTCAGCAGCAGTACTAAATACTTGAGATTTTTTAACAGGTATAGTTGTTCCTTTTTCAATCAATTTAGTCATAACACCACCTAAAGTTTCTAATCCAAGAGATAAAGGTGTAACATCTAATAAAAGTACATCTTTAACATCACCTCTTAAAACTCCACCTTGAATCGCAGCACCAGCAGCAACAACCTCATCAGGATTTACAGAATTATTAAGTTCTTTTCCAAAATATTCTTTAACTACTTGTTGAGCTTTAGGAATTCTTGTACTTCCTCCAACCATAATAATTTCTTTAATTTCACTTTTATCAAGACCAGAATCTTTTAATGCCGTTTTAATATGAGATAACGTTTCAGCTATTAAATCATCAGTCATAGATTCAAATTTAGCTCTACTTAAAGTTTTTACTAAGTGTTTTGGCCCACTTGCATCAGCTGTAATAAATGGAAGATTTATTTCAGTTTCATTTGTTGAGCTCAATTCTTTTTTAGCTTTTTCAGCTTCATCTTTAAGTCTTTGCATTGCCATTTTGTCATTTCTTAAATCAATTCCTGTATCTGATTTAAAATCACCTACAAGCATATCAATAATTCTATTATCAAAATCATCTCCACCTAAAAATGCATTTCCATCTGTACTTAAAACCTCAAATGTTCCATCACCAATTTCAAGAACAGTAACATCAAATGTTCCTCCACCTAAATCATAAACGATCACTTTTTCTTCGCCTTTTTTATCAAGACCATATGCCAATGATGCCGCAGTTGGCTCATTAATAATTCTTAATACATTTAAGCCAGCAATTGTTCCAGCTTCTTGTGTAGCTTTTCTTTGTGCATCATTAAAATAAGCAGGAACTGTAATAACAGCATCAGTTACTGTTTGACCCAAATAACTTTCAGCATCAGTTTTTAATTTTGTTAATATTTTTGCAGAAATTTCTTGTGGTGTATAAACTTTTCCAGCAATTTCAACTGCAGCTGCACCATTTCTATTTACAATTTTGTACCCTACTTTACTAATTGCATCTTTAGCATGTTTTTCATCCATCATCAGACCCATAATTCTTTTTATAGAATATATAGTTTTTTCTGGATTTGTAATAGCTTGTCTTTTTGCTGGATCTCCTACTAGAATATCACCCTTATCAGTAAAAGCTACAACAGAAGGAGTTGTATTTTTACCTTCTTTATTTACTATAATTTTAGCTTCACCGCCTTCATATACTGCTACACAACTATTTGTTGTACCTAAATCTATTCCTATTACTTTACTCATATCTATATCCTTTATTTTTATTTATTTTAAAAGAGGCCAAATTTTGGCAACTTATTGTTTCTAACTTTTAATTAGTTTAATGAGATTTCGCTCAGCTATATTATTTTTGACAGATAGAAACCATTGCAGGTCTTAATAGTCTATCTTTTAATTTGTATCCTTTTTGAAGAACTTGAACAATTTGTCCATTTTCATGATCATCACTTTGAACCTGCATAACAGCATTGTGATGTTCTGGATCAAATTCATCAGCTTCAACAGCACTTATATTGTTTTTCTCAAATGATCCAATAAGATTTTTCAGCGTTAATTCAACACCTTCTTTAATTTTTGGAAGAAGTTCTTCTGCTGGCGCATCACTTTGAAGAGCAACAATTGCCATTTCCAAAGTATCAATAGTTGCTAATAAATCTTTTGCAAATTTTTCACTAGCATAATCAATTGCTTGATATTTTTCTCGCTCTAATCTTTTTTTAATATTTTCAAAATCAGCATGCGTTCTTAAATACTTGTCTTCAGATTCTTTCGCTCTATTTTCTGCATCAAGAACTTTTCCTTCCATCTTAAGTTTATACTCCTCTTCAATAGAAGCGAACTTTTCTTCAATTTCTACCGTTTCGTCAACTAATTCTGACTCAACTTTCTCTAAATTTTCATCTATTATTTCTTCTTTCAAATTATCCCCCTGTAAAAATAATCATAGTCTTTGCTTAATTCTCCAACAACCAAAAGCTTCACGTTCTCGTCACCAATTTTACTTTTATGACAAATACCCATAAATCCAGTCGGCAGTAGGTTCTCAAAATAAACACCTTCTTTTAAATTTTGCATAATATTTCCATGCATAAACTTACTAATAACCTCTTCGCTCAAATCATATCTAACTGCAAATTTTAAAAAATATTTGATATTAATCATTCCAAATTCACTTTTTTGAAGATATCTATTTAATTCGTCATATAGTTGTGTTGCACCTACTTGACGAGCAACATCCAAAATATCATCTGCATCTAAACCTATCATATCTGTTAAGAATCTATAGAGTGCCGATGTGAATTTAACAGTTATAGTAAATGATTCAAATTCCAAAATCATATATGAATTTTCAACACTTAAAACCCTGTGAAGTTTTTTAGATTGTAGCTGCAAAATAAATACACTAAAACCCATATTACTAGAAAGAGATTTTAAATTATCATAATTCACACTAGGCAATTCAAATTGTAATTTTTCACTCCAATATGATTTTAAAGCTTCAATAGTTGGAGTTCTTCCACTACTAATATGCTCTTGCTCTAAATAACCCTCTTCACCTAGCTTTTTAAAATAACCTCTAATAGTAGCTGGTGAAAACGATAAGTCATACATTGATTTTAATTGACTTGAACCAATTGGTTCAAGATTCTCAATATAAGCACGAATTATTGATTGTAATAAAAACTCTTTTTTATCTATCATTTTGGTTACCGTTTCAAATTAATTGGCACTCTAACTATTAAAGTGCTAAGAAATTATACCAAATGTAATTATTTTGTCAAGGGTTTTTTGAAATTATTAGCACTCTTTTAATTTGAGTGCCAACCAAGAATTGTGAAATGATTTATTTAAGGGTTTTCAGCCTATATAAATATAAACAAAAGCCTATAAAAATAAATCCGATAGATATTGAGATGCCCATTGTTAGCCATGAAGTGCCTAGCAAAAAACCAAGTTGCATGTCAGGTTCACGGAAATTTTCTGCAATTATTCTCATAAATGAGTAAAGTATTATATATATTATTGCTAATTCTCCATCAAATTTTTTATATTTTCTATAAATAAAAATAACGATAAAGATAACTAATCCTTCAAGTAAAGCTTCATAGATTTGTGACGGGTGTTTCAAAACACCATCAACAATTATTCCCCAGGGAACATCTGTTGTGCGACCAACAAGTTCCTGATTTATGAAGTTTCCAATTCTTCCAAAAATATATCCTAGTGGTACAGCAATTGCAGCGATATCAGCGATAAGCCAAAATGAAACTTTATGTTTTTTACAAAATAAAAACGTAGCAATAATAAACCCAGCAAGAGCTCCATGATAGCTCATTCCAGATATTCCAACAAAATGACCGTCCATAAATGGATTGAATATTTGCCATGGATGCATCAAATAATAACTTGTATGCGCATCATAAAATATTATATACCCAAGTCTTGCTCCAAGAATTACACCGATCTCTGCCCACCAAATATAATTATCAAGGGTATCTGATTCTATTCCAATATTGTCTTTTTTAACAATATAATGAGCCATCAAAATTGCAATTACAAGTGCTACTGCATACATTATTCCGTACCAATGAATTTTTATAGAAAATAATTCAAAAGCAACTGGATTGAATTGACTATAAATATTTTGCCAAATATCAATCATTCATCTTCTTTTTCGCTTCAATTAAGCTAGCTGCAATAAGCTCAATTGGATTTTTAAATATTACATCTTCAACTTTTGCATTATGCAAAGAATTTGTAATTTGCATTCTACAAGCACTACATTCAGCACTTACTATTTGTGCTTTTGTATCTTTTATCATAGCTGCTTTTGGTATTCCGGCTGCTTTTGCAAAGTGGTATTTTTCACTTTGCATCGTAACTCCACCAAATCCACAACAACGATTGCTATCACTCATCTCTTTTAAAACATAATTATTTGCAAGTAATGTTCTGGGCTCTTGAAAAACACCTTGCATTTTTTTTGCATGACATGGATCATGATATGTAACTAATTCGCTAAATTTTTTCCCAGTTTGCTCTAACAATTCATTTAAATTTGTATTGTTTTCAAGCCATTTTGTAGCCATATGAACTTTAGGTGCTACTTTTTTTGCTCTTTCTTGCCATTTTGGTTGGTCATGGAGATAATGTTCCCAGTCTATATTTATCATTGCACTACAAGTTGCTTCAGGGATTATTATTGCATCCACATCGTCTAAAAATGTTTCAAAATATTCGATATTCTTTTTAACAAGATAATCAACAGTATCAAAGTCACCAGTAAAATAAGCAGGAGCAGAGCAGCAAAGTTGATCTTTTGGAATAAATGCATCGAGTCCTAATTTATCTAAAATAACAAGCAGACTATCACCAATATTTGTATATGAATAATTTCCCATACACCCAATAAAAATAGCAACTCGTTTCTTTGGAAGTTTGTAAGATTGACTCACAATAGATGAGGCTTTTATATTTTCTTTGTGTTTATTTAAGAAGCTAATTCTCTTTGCAAAAGGTAGAGCTCTGTCTTGTATCATTTGGATTGGAAGATTTATTCTAAAAGTAGCTTTTTCTTTTGCTTCATCAATTTTGATTCCACAAGTTTGAAAAACCCAGCCAAGCTTAGCCATCAAATCCATAATTTTTCTATGTCTTAAAAGAAAGAAGAAGGCTCTTTTGTACCATGCAATACCATATTTTTTTGCTATATCACTTCTAACTTGCTCAAT
>CAIJNA010000121.1 GCA_903821805.1 uncultured Campylobacterota bacterium
AAAAACTAGTTTTTAAAAGTGCTATGAAGTTCGATTTTATAGGGATTTTATAGTGGTGTCAAGAGGGGGACTCGAACCCCCGACCTCCGGCTTATGAGACACAACGTATGGCATTTCTTTCATTTCTGAATAGTTCTAAATAGCCCTATTTTAGGGAAAGTAAGCATAAACTAATTCTTTATATTTTATAATAATAACTTCAAAGTGAACACCCAAGTGAACACCCAACTGAACACCCAAAAAGGATGCAAATATGAATCAATTTGATGAGTGGAATGAAGTAAAAAAATTTACTCATAGTTCCAAAGTTCAACTTACAATTAAGCCAAGAGATATTTTTTGGACCAAAATAGGGCAGAATATTGGTCATGAAGAATATGGAAAAGGCAAAGACTTTTTAAGGCCAGTGATTGTTATTAGACAGCTTACGTCTGATTTATTTATAGGTATTCCAACTACGACAAGTGACAAGCAAGATAATGATTACTTTCACAATATTGTTTATGTTGACAAAAATACAAAAGTTGGTGTCAATAGTATTGCTATGTTATTGCAAATGAAAGTTTTCAGTAAGAAAAGATTATTTAATAAGTTGGGTACAGTATCTAAAAATGAATTCACAATGATTATAGATAAGCTAAAAGGTATGATTGACCCCACCTAATTAAGATGGGTCTGCCGTTAGGCGAATTGTGAAGAAATTATAACAAAATTCAATATACAAGTCAATAGGATATAAAATGTCAATTAAGTCAGAAGAATTTACTATTCAGGTAGATCAAAACATAAAAACCAACAGAGATCACACAAAGTTTTTTCTTAACTTTTTAAAAGACGGAAAAAGAGTTAGAAAGATTTTGGATTATTCAAAAATGGAATGGGACAAAAGAACAAGAACCTTGAAAGCCAAGGCAGTTTTGATTGAGTTAAAAGAAAAAATAGATAATAGTGGCACAAATTTTAATGAAAATAGCACTCTGAATCAGGTTAGAGATATTTATTTTGAAAATGTAAGTAAAACACCAGAATGGAAATCAGAACTTTTAACCTCATATAGACTATATATTGAAAATCAAATTGGCAATAAAAAGATTAAAGATATTAGAAAAGTACATATAGATAAGATTAGAACTTTAATGGAGACAAAAGGACACAATAAGCAAACAGAAAATGGATGTAGTTACAGAACTATAAAGAAAGCTTTACTACAAACACTTAGACCTATTTTACAATATTGTGTTGATAATAGAGTATTGTCAACTATTCCTATTATAGAGCTTTCAAGAAATAAACCAGCTAGGAAAAAAAGAGTTACAGATGCAAGACGCAAACTAGCAACACTGAATCATGTAATTCATACACTATATAAGGATAATCCATTTTATAAGTCATTATTTTTATTTGCACTACATGGTAGACGATGGAATGAAATATGTACACTTGAATGGAGTGATATTGATTTCACATCAAACCAATATACAATAAGAGCTGAAAATAATAAAATAGGCGAAGATCAAACATACGAACTTTATCAGTATTTAAATTTATCATTATGTGAAATGCAAGATAATCACACAGGTCTAGTTTTTAAATCACCAATTACTGGCAAAGAACTTTATACACCAAAGAAACAGCTCGAGAAAATTAGAATGCTTTCTGGAATAGAACAACTAACGATGCATTATTTTAGACATATTCTTGTTTCTGCAATGGGAGAAATTGGTGTTTCCGCTACTATTATGTCAGCTTCACTTGGACATACAAACCTTCAAACAGTTACTGATTACTATCTAACAGTTAATCATACAAGAGGTTCACAACAAGCAAATGAGGCACTTGATATGATTATCTCTCAAGCTGAAATAGTAGATACAAATGATTAAGAAGTATTTAAAACTAATAGTATTATCATTAGATGATAACATAAGGATTTAGATGAATGATTTAGAAAATCTTTTAAATTTAGATGGGGAAGTATATCCACTTGATAGTGGATGCTGGGTTAAATTTGAAGCTAAGAGAGTCCAAATAAGTGATGCAATGCCTCACGGTATAAAATATTCTTTAACTCTACATGATAAAAGAAATCATAGGGTTATTGGTTATGATAATGCTCATAGCTTCAAATCAAAACAAAGATATGGTGCTAAAAAAGAAACATATGATCATATCCATAAACAAATGGATATTGTTGCCTATGAATTTGAATCAGCATCACAACTATTGGAAGACTTTTGGGAGTCTGTAGATTACCATATGGAGAACAACAAATGAATACAATTAGAGTTGGCGTTATGTCACGAATAGAATATAGACAAAGAACAATTGCAATAGCAAGTGGAGAATATACTCCATCAGAAGATGAACCAAAAGTTTGGTTTGAATCACTAAAATCAATGGCACAAGTGCTCGGCAGTGAAAATCAAGAGCTACTAAAAGTGATCCTAGCAAATAAGCCACAATCATTATCTGAACTTGAAAGCCTTACTGGAAGAGCTAAATCTAATTTATCAAGAACCCTAAAAACACTTGAGAAATACGGAATAGTAGAGTTGAATAAAGTAAATAATATGATCGTACCAGAAGTTAAAGCTACAAACTTCCATGTTGAATTTGGATTGAATGTAGCCTAGGTATACATATGAAGGATCAGATGCATAATAAATTAGATGTTTTAGAAAACCTAGAAGATACAGCTTTATATGTTACGTATAAATGATGGCTCACAATCTTATGCGAAATTTGATATGTTCTTAAAAAGTCAGAAAGTAATTAGTTAGAAAATGGCATCAATCACATTAACCAAACAACAACTAGCTCTAAATAAAATCATTAAAAAACAAATGCCTTCAATTACTCCATTCAGTAGTATTCAATATAGAGACAATCCCAAAGCACAAGAGTTACTAAAAAGCTACCAAGACAAACTAGATAAAACAACAATGTTCGCAGATACTAATTTCAATCTAATGCTTTATAAACATATAATGACTCATGCAAAAAGAATAGATGCAATAAATAATCCAGATGATGTCACAATGATTAAAGAATCAACAGCACGTCTATTTAAACTAGGTCATGAACCGGAGCGGAGTACTTGAAATCACAATCAATGCCAGTGAGGCACCGATACCCGAGGGACTTGCA
>CAIJNA010000122.1 GCA_903821805.1 uncultured Campylobacterota bacterium
ATTATTAACATTGTTGGTAAAAATGTGTTCAAAAAGTTCCTGGAAGAACTGGGCTTTTTATTTTCGAATATTTTTACCTCCATAAAATCATTTATCTCCAATATAAGCTCTCCATTTTTACAAAACATTTTTTATAATTATTTTCTCGCACTCGCATATCGCTTCTAATTAGTTTATATTTGTTTGGTAAACGGTAGTTTTTAGACAAACTGCCGTTAGCGGAAAGCGCAAGAAAAATCCACCCTCCTACTAAATTAATTTTGTATAATTAAAATTTACACGTATCTTTGTTGAAATAATAACACGTATCATGACGACCAAATTAACACTTACAGTAGAAAAAGACATTATAGACCTTGCAAAAGTATATGCAAACAAGAAAGGGCGAAGCCTGTCTGATCTTATAGAAAATTATTTAAAAACATTGGTCCAAAAAGACAATAGCAAAAACGAGTTATCTCCGAATGTAAAAAGACTTCTTGGGTCGGTTAAAGCTCCGAAGGATTTTGATTATAAAAAGGAATTAGAAAGTGTTTTAAATAAAAAATACTCGAAATGAAACACTTTTTGCTAGACACTAATGTGGTCATTGACTTTTTAACAGACCGCAGACCTTTTTCAATATTGGCGGCACAACTGTTTGACTATTCAGAAAAGGGGAAAATCAAACTTTACATAACTGCTGTTTCATACAACAATACTTATTACATTATTAAAAAATTAACTTCACATAAGGAAACTATTAAAATCCTAAAAGAACTTGAATCACTTGCTGAAACAGTTGACACAACTAAAGGTGCTATAAAACAAGCACTAGACTCTGAATTTAAAGACTTTGAAGACGCTATTCAATATTATACAGCTAAAACAAATAAAAAAATAGACGCGATAGTAACAAGAAACGTTGCAGATTTTAAATTAAGCAAACTTCCAATTTTGACACCTGACGAAGCAATAGGACTGATAGAGAGCGCCATCCGCTAACAGCACCCTTGCAATATGCTGGGGTTCGTGCAAGCTGCAACTTTATTTTTTCAGCGGCATAAATTTATTTCTAAACATTTGCAATTCCGTTCATCACTTTTAATTTATATTTGTATTAGCAGACTAGAAAGTGCAAGTAATTCTGCACTTCGCTTCAGCTGCAAACCTTTAGTGGTAAGGCATAGGAAAAAGAATGGCGTTTATCAAATCATTTCCTGTGACTCAAAATTTCAACAAATATATTTGGATTCTTAAAACAAACTACTTATCTTTGACGTAAGTAACGTAAAACATTAGTATGCTATCATCATTTGGCGACAAAGACACGAAGAAAATTTGGGAAGGAGAGAGAGTTAAAAACTTCTTTAGAAATCTTATTAATTTCTTTAAGTCTTTTGTAACCAAACCCTCTTTGAAAAATGAGTTGTTTAAAGCTATTGAAGCAGGTAGCTTTAAGAAAGCTGTAGTAGCTGAAAAGTTTAAAACTGAAGCTGCTGAATACAGCAAGATACCTGGAGTATCAGAAACACAAGCATTTGAATATGTAGAAGATATTACTGTACGTATTGCACAATTTATATTTGGAGGTAATATTG
>CAIJNA010000123.1 GCA_903821805.1 uncultured Campylobacterota bacterium
AATATAAATAAAAATCTAAAAGAGGAATTAAATACTTTTTTTGATACTTTATTTAAACTGATAGGGGTTAAAAAATGAAAAAATATTTATTATTATTGCTACCAGCTTTAGTTTGCGGAGATAATTTAAAAACAATTTTAGATTATGCTGGTAAAAACAACAATCTTGTGCAGGCATCAAAGTTAATAGAAGATTCCAGAGCACAAGACATACAAACAAAAGAAAATGCATTGTACCCATCAATAGATGTTGGTGGAAACATGCAGCATCTTAAAGAATTACCGACAGGTCAACCTGGTGATATTTACAGTGTATATGCAAAAATTAGTTATGACATTTATGATGGTGGTAAAAAATCTTCACTTGTTAATAGTGCCAAAAATGACTACAAGTCCAGCTTGTATAATTATAATGCAACGAAAGACAATCTTAATCTTGATGTTGTTCAGGATTTTTATTTAATAAAAAATCTAAAAGGCTCATTACTTGCAAAACAAGAAGCCGGAAAATCACTTAGTGAACAATTAAATCGTATTAAAAAATATTTTGAAGCCAGATTGGCCACGAAAAATGATATAGATAGAATACAGTCTTCATATGATACTAATAATTACGAGATCGAATCTATTAAGTTTCAAATCATTCAAGCAACTAAAACATTAGAACTCAAAGTTGGAAAAAATATAGATTCAATAGAAAATTCAACTTTTATAGAAATATTAGAGAATAAATTTGAAGAGAATAGTAATATTAAATCAATGAAAGCAAAAAGAGATGCACTTTTATCTAATATTGAAGTCATAAATAGTGCAAGTTTACCTCAGCTAAAAATCGAAAATACCTACAGTAAATTTAATTATGGTCAAACTAATGAAAATCATCCAGCTGGACTTGATAATCAAAATAATTTAACTCTAACAGCTAGCATGAAACTATATGATTTTGGTGTTAATAAAAGCGAAAAGCAATCGGTTATGATTCAAGCTCAGGCATTAAGTAAAGAAATTGACTACAAAATAGAAGAGCAAAAAATTCAGAATAATATTTCTATTGCAAGAATTATGGCAAGTAAAGCAAAAATAAATAGTTCTCAAAGTGCTTTAAAAGCTGCAAAAAGTGCTTTTGAAGTCATGACTGAAAAATACAACGCTGGACTTGTTGATTACGTTTCGTATCTTGATTCTTTGACGTCAAAAACGAATGCAATAGTTGCACATGAAATATCATTAAATGAACTACAAACTGCGTATGCAATCTATTATTATTATAATGGTAAGAATTTACAAGATATGATCAATACAGGAGATTTAAAATGAAAAAAATAATTATGTTTTTACTTGGTTTAGCTTTAGTAGCAAATGGCGAAGAAATTTATGCAACGTTTTATGTTGAAGCATCTAAAAGTTCGAATCTAGCTTTTGATACTAGTGGTATCGTAAAAAACACATTTGCAGATGCATCAAGTGTTGTAAAGAAAGGTCAAAAATTAGCAGAATTAAACAGTGAAGAGCTTGGAGCGTCTTTGGCAATTGCTAAAGCTTCTGTTGAAAGTGCTGAAGTTAATTTGAAATTTGCTTTAAAAGATTACGATAGACAGGTTCAAGTAAAACATTTAATTGATGAAGCTCAATTTGACAGATATGTACTTGCGCTTGAAAGTGCTAAAGTAAAATTAAGTGAAGCAAAGGCTAATCTTGCTTACAAAAAAACACTTTACAATAAAACTGTTTTATATGCTCCTTATGATGGAGTAATTGTTGATAGACTTATTGATAAAGGTGATGCCGTAAGTGGTGCGCAATTAAAAACCGCATTTAGAATACAAAGTTCAAGCGAGAGAAAACTTATTTTAGAATTCGATCAAAAATATTGGCAAACAGTCAAAAGTGGGCAAGTTTTTAAATTTACTATTGATGGTGATTTACGTACAAGAACTGCAAAAATTACAAAAGTATATCCATATGCAAACAATACGAACAGAAAAATGAAGGCTGAAGTTAGAGCTGGTGGTTTTTCAGTTGGCCTTTTTGGAAATGGCTACATAACAACAAGTAGTAAGTAAAATAAAAAATAATTAAACAAATTAGAAAGAATAAATACCATGTATAAATTAGCACTAAAACGACCAATTACAACTTTGATGTATGTAATTACCCTAATAATCTTCGGGTATATGAGCTTCAAATCGATGCCATCAGCGCTATTCCCAAATGTAGATTTTCCAATAGTTACAATCAAGACGGCTTATCCTGGAGCTGAATCAAGCACAATGGAATCTCAGGTTACAGATAAGCTAGAAGAAGCTGTTTCTAGAATCGATGGAATAGATAGTATTACTTCAACTAGTAGTAATGGAATGAGCGTTGTAATTGTGAAATTCTTTCTTGAAAAGAATATTAACGAAGCAACGAATGATGTAAGAGATAAGGTTTCAGCGGTAAGATTACCTACAAATGCTAAATCACCGCTAGTTAGCAAACTTGATATTGGTGGGGCGTCCGTGGTGAATGTTTTCTTAACTGCCAAAAATGATACTTTGGCTAATCTTATGATATTCGCTGATGAAAAAGTTAAGCCAAGAATTGAAAAACTTGGTGGTGTTGGTGCTATAAATATCATAGGATACAAAAATAGAGAAATCAAAATATTCCCAAATATCGATTCTCTAAACAAGTATGGTGTTACAATCACGGAATTAAATAATGCTGTTGCAAAAGAAAATATCAAAGTTGGTGGTGGAAAACTTATCACAAATACAAAAGAACTTGTGTTAAAAACTCAAGCTGATGCATTAAGCGTTGACGAACTTAAACAAATTCAAATAAAAGACAATATTAAATTAAGTGATATAGCAACTGTTGTAGATTCCTTAAGTGATGCCACAAGCTATGCATCACTTAATGGTACAGAAGGTGTTATGCTTGAAGTTCAAAAGATTTCAGGAACAAATACTATCGATATTGTAAATAAAGTAAAAAACGTTATACCTGAGGTGCAAAAATTAGCTGGGAACAAATATGATGTAAAGATCTTAAATGATACCTCACCTTTTATTATTGAATCTCTAAGAGGTGTTGAATTTGACCTTATGTATGGTGCTTTTTTAGCAACAATCATTGTTTTTGTGTTCTTGCGAAACATAACAATAACATTTGTTTCAGCCTTGTCAATACCTGCTTCAATTATGGGTACATTTGCTCTAATGGATTATATGGGATTTGAATTAAATAAAATGACATTAATCGGATTAACTCTAGCAATTGGAATCATTATTGATGATGCTATTGTTGTAATTGAAAATATTTACAAAAAAATGGAAGCAGGTCTTGGTAAATATGAAGCAGCTTACGAGGGTACGAAAGAGATGGCATTTACTATTCTAGCTATATCTGCAATGCTATTGGCTGTTTTTGTACCTGTTTCATTTATGAGTGGGATAGTTGGGCAATTCTTTGAAAGCTTTGCAATGACTGTAGGATTTGCTATTATTATATCTTATACGATTGCTTTAAGTTTTATTCCAAGCTTAAGTGCTAGAACCCTAAACAAAGGGGAAAGCAAAATATACAGTATGAGTGAGCCATTTTTTAAATCACTTGAAAAAGGCTATGAAAAGTTACTTATCTTAACGTTAAGATTTAAATATATAGTCATTTTTCTAGTTTTTGCAATGCTGATTGGATCATTAAGCTTATTTCCAAAGATTGGTATGGATTTTATCCCCAAAGAAGATAAAGGAGAGTTTGAAATAGCTTTAAAAGCTAATGCTGACATTTCACTTGAAGAGATGATTAAAAAAACTAAATCAGTAGAAAATATGATTAAGAAAGATAAAAATGTTGAATATACAACTTTAAGTGTTGGTAGCAATTCTCTTCTTGAGAAACATAAAGCAGTAATATATGTAAAGCTAATTGAAAAAAGCAAAAGAGAGCTTAATCAAGAAAATATTGTACAAAACTTTCGCCAACAATTAATACCATTTAAAAAAGATATGTTTATAACTGCTGCTGCTATACCAAATATTAAAGGGGCTGGGGTAGCTGTTCCATATCAAATTATTTTAAAATCTGATTCATTAGAAGACCTAATGATTGCCAAAAAGAATCTTAATGAATATCTGGCAAAGAAAAAAGGTTTTGTTGATATTGACACTAACCTTGACGAACCAAAACCACAAATTGAACTTAAGATCTTAAGAGATAGAGCTAATAATCTTGGAATATCTGCATCACAAATAGCTGAAGTGATTTCAACTGCGTTTTCTAGTGATATGGAGATTTCATATTTTGAACAAAATGGTAAACAATACAATATAACATTAAGACTAAATGATCAAAATAGAGTTAGCCTTAATGATGTTAAAAAATTACAACTTAGAACAAAAAATGGTGATCTTGTATTTATAGATGGGCTTGTAGAATTCACTACCAATAATGCACTTGGAACAATAAATCACTTCGATCGACAAAGACAAGTAACAGTCTTTGCTGATCTATTTGGACTTGATTTAGGTGGTGCCGTAGCATATACAAAAGCTGAAATTGATAATCTTATGCCAAAAAGTGTTACCTACAGATTTACAGGATTTGCTGAAGAAATGGTAAAAACAGGCCAAGCATTTGGTGCAGCCATTGGCCTAAGTGTAATTCTAATGTTTATTATTTTAGCTATTTTATATGAATCATTGATTCAACCAATCATAATAATGGTTGCTCTACCGCTAAGTATTATTGGTGTTATGCTAGCTCTATATATTACTGGATTACAATTTAGTTTATTTGTAATGATAGGATTTATGTTGTTAATGGGTATGGTAGGCAAAAATGCTGTCCTGCTTGTAGATTTTGCAAACAATGCAATGAAATATGGAAAAGATGCAGAGGAAGCTTTAATTGAAGCAGGAGAAAAAAGACTTAGACCAATCCTAATGACAACTATTGCTATGGTATTTGCCATGCTACCACTTGCACTTGCAACAGGCTTAGGAAGCGAAAGTAAAGCACCTATGGCTATCGCCATCATTGGTGGCTTAATAAGCTCAATGATACTTACCTTATTTGTTGTTCCTGTAATATACAGATTGATAAGCCCTGCGGATAGATGGCTCAGAAAGTATTATGAATCAAAAGAAGAAGTTAAAAACGATAGTTTTTAACTTCTAATAAGATATTTTAACACTATTTAGAGTCAATATATCTCTCTCTTTTTGATTCTTTAATCTTATCTACTTTGACAAGGATAAATCCGTCTACACAATTAGAAAAATGTGGATCGATATTAAATCCGCAAAATTGAACTCCACCAGGTTCACATAGCTCGCTATATTGTTTATAAAGTGTTGGAACTGTTACATCCATTCCTTTTAATAATTCTTTTAGCAATTTAAAATCATTTTTATAATCATTCAATGCAAATTGTGTACCTAGTGCTATATCTTTTGTTTCATATTCAAAAGGATTTAAAGCTTCAACTAATTTTCTTTTTTG
>CAIJNA010000124.1 GCA_903821805.1 uncultured Campylobacterota bacterium
ATGTTTATCTAAAGATTAACAAGAAGGAACATTTCCTGAATCACTTGCAAATTTATAGAAGAAATCATAGTAATGCTCTAAAAAGTTTGCTTTAACAGGTTCTGCTTTTGGGCAAAGTTTTTTTATTTCAGCTTCAAGTCCAGCACCGTTTCCGATTTTTTCCCATTGAGCTTGAGTATGTTTAGCAGCTATTTTAGCTCCAGTTGCTCCACATTCTTCTTTTAAGTTTTTAGCAAATAATTTTTGACCTTTGTCAGCGTTAGCTAAAGCACCAGTTGAACTAATTCCAAGAGCTAAAGCTCCAACGAATACAAGTTTTAATAATTTCATCTTTTCTCCTTAATTTGGTTTGAAAAATTATTGTATCAGAAATAATTTAAAAATAATCATGAAAAACGTTATTTTTTTGCCAAAAACAATCTTTTTATGCTACGAATTACTACAAACAATATGTACCCAAAAAGAGTAAAAACAAGTGGATGAACAGCTCCAAAGCCGTAAGCTCCAGCATGTGGTAATGCTAAAATGTGTTCGATAGGATGACTAGTCCATTGTTTAAAGTGCATTCCGATAGCCAAAAACAAAAAAATGCCAACAAAAATAATCAATTCTTTTTTAAATGTTGAGTTCAAAATAATTTTCCTTTTTTACGTATCTATATAATATAGAGTAGTTTTAAATTTAGCATAAATAAAAATGCCCCAAACCGAAGTCTGAGGCAGAATAATATCTAGTGAAATACTAATTAAAGATTAAGCACGTCCTGGAAGCATTCCGTACATAGTCATTGGTTTAAGTAAATAAACTTTTAATAACCAATAGATCCATCTTTCCTGAGTTGGATCAAGTGGGAATGAAGGAGCAGCTACTGCACCTGTTCCAGCAGCAACATCTTTCCATTTAAACTCGGCCAGCATAACAGTTCCGATACTTGTGATAAGTGGACAAACTGTATAACCTTCGTATTTAGCAGTCATCTCTTTACCTTCCATTAAAGATATTAAGTTAGCGCAAAGTACTGCATATTGTTTTCTAGCACTTCCACCTGTTTTTCCTAGTGGAACAGCAGCAATATCACCAAGTGCAAATACATTTGGGAATGTTACGTGTTGCATAGTTTGAATATTTACAGGAACCCATCCTTTTTCACTTCCAAGTGGAGATTTTGCGATCTCGTTTGGAGCTTTTGATGGAGCAATAACATGACAGAAATCGTATTTTACATCTACGGCTTCAGTTTTAGTTTCCATTGTAAATTCTTCAAGATCCTCATCCCAAGCACCTTTTACTTCCCAATGTTTTTCAAATTTAGCAATTTTGTTTACTAAGTCAACCTCTGTAAATTTGTGCTCATATCTAACGTTTACATTTCTAGCTTTCATTTGACCTTCGATAGCTGTGTGATATTCAGGAACACCAAATAGTTTTTTACCGTTAGTTAAGAATTCTAAATTAGCATTAGCTCTTGCTCCAGCTTCATTTAATCTTGCATCTACAAGATTTGTGATTTTCTTTTGAGCTCCACCACATTTGAATGGAGTATGAGGTTCAGCAAATACACCAGTTACTTTTTTACCTGATTTTGCATCAGCTACAAATTTTTGCATTTGAGTCCAAGTATCTACAGCACCTTCTGTAAAGTAAACCGAACAAATACCATTTTGTCCAAGAATTTTTTTAGCTTTAACTGCATCATCTGCACTTGAAGTGTAAACTTCTCCAACTTCTTCAAGACCTTTGATCATTCCGAAGTCATTTACAAGACCTGCTGCGATTACTAGGAAATCGTATTTAACAACTTCACCTTTTGCAGTTTTAACTTCATTTGCAGTTGGGTTAAATTCAACAGCTTTGTCTTGAATCCATTTAACACCGCTTGGTAAAAAATCTTTAGTTTCATAAGTTACATCATCTTTTGTCCAGATACCAGCACCTATTAAAGTATTACCTGGTTGATATGAAACTGATTTAGGATTTGGCTCGATTATTGTAATGTCTGGATTTGATAATGAGTTACTAAGTTTAGCTGCAGTTGCAACACCCGATAAACCACCACCTATGATAAGGATTTTACCTTTTGCATCACTAGCTTTTAAAGTTGTAGCAGCTGAAGCTTCAGTTGTACCCCCAACCATTACACCAGCTCCACCAAGACCCATTATTTTAAGTGCATCTCTTCTTGATAATCCATGTTGTTTTAAGATTGAATCTAATTGTTTTAGATCTTCTTGTACATTTCTATTCATCATTTGTATATCCTTTTTGGTTTAAATTTAAAAAATTCTAACAAATAGTTGATAAGTTGAAACTTAAATCAAAATTATTTGAACTAATAAGTTTATTTTTTTATGTAATTATTACACATCAGTAGTTTTACTGTTTTTAGGTATAAGTTTTATTCATATATATAAGGATGTATTTTTTAGTTTTAAAGCAGTTTTATTTTAAAATGGCAAATATATTATTTAAAGGGTTATTTGTGCCAATTTTTGCTTTACAATCTTTAGCTGGTGGATTTTTAGATGAAGATTTACAGCATTTCAATAAAAAATTCGATGATTGGTGTATTCAATTTGAAGATTATGATGATGCTATGGATATACTACAAACTTTAGAAAATAGTGAAGGAACAGTTGTTGTAGAGATAACGCCTTTAAGTTACCCAAAATACTTTTTTTCGCAGTTAAATGGGATAATCCATACTACGCGACAAATTGAAGATAAAATTATTTGTGTTGTAGAGCCTATTATGGGTGCTAATTTTAGAATAGCGATATGTAATATAAATACAAAAGATGTACGACTTACAACTACTCACTATAAAACAATACCAAGTATTGAAACTGCTTTTGCTAATTTTAGCGATGATCCAATTTGAATTCCAAATTAAAATAATTAATAAATATATTAGTGGAATAGTGCGATTTACTCTTAAAAAGTACGTATAAATGGGGAATTCATTTATAACCTTTATTTAAGGTTTAATTTAATACAATCCCGTCCTGTTTCTATAGCTAAAAAGAAGTTTTTGTAAAATTTACTTTTTAATTTTATAAAGAGTTGGTGCAAATCCAGAAGGTTTAAGGCTTTGCGATTAAGTTCGTTTGGCTTATAAGCACCTGTAGATTCAGAATATTTTTGAAGGACGGTTACTATGAAAGTAAGAGCTTCAGTTAAGAAGATGTGTGACAAATGTAAAATTGTCAAGAGAAGAGGTATCGTAAGAGTAATCTGCGAAGTTAAAAAACATAAACAAAGACAAGGATAAGCCATGGCAAGAATTGCTGGTACAGACTTACCAAACAAAAAGAGAATGGAGTATGCTTTAACTTATGTGTTCGGTATAGGTTTACATACATCAAGATTGATATTAACTGCAACAGGTATTGATTTCAACAAAAGAGCAAGCGAATTAAGTGAAGACGAAGCAGCTGCAATTAGAAATGAAATTCAAGCTAACTATATGGTTGAGGGTGATTTAAGAAA
>CAIJNA010000125.1 GCA_903821805.1 uncultured Campylobacterota bacterium
ATGATTTCGTATCTTTAAATAAAGGAGACAATATGGCTTGTGATAGCGGAGCAAAACCAATAGATGAAAATGCTGATTCTCAAAATGAGAATGAAAATAAAATAATTACAAATAAGGAAGAAAAAATGAGTTCATCATTAGTATTAAGAAAAGCACCACAATTTAAAATGGATGCGTATGATTCAAAAACGGGACATTATATAACAGTTGCAAGTGAAGACTATGCTGGTAAATGGTTGGTGGTTTGTTTCTATCCAGCTGATTTTACATTCGTATGTCCAACAGAAATTGCTGCAATGAATGCAAAATATGAAGAATTTCAAGAGCTTGGAGTTGAAATTGTTGCAGTTTCTACAGATACAAAATTTTCACACAAAAGATTTGTTGAAACAGAACCATTACTTGAGGGCTTGAAGCTTACTCTTGGAGCTGATACGACTGGAAAAGTTAGTAGAGATTTTGGTGTTATGATTGAAGAGCAAGGAGTTGCGCTTAGAGGAAGATTTTTAATAAATCCTGAAGGAACTGTTGTTGCTCAAGAAGTTCAAGCACCAATGGTTGGAAGAAATGTTCATGAGTTTTTAAGACAAGTTAGAGCTTGGCAACATGCAACTGCAACAGGAGAAGTTTGTCCAGCTGGTTGGAGACCTGGGAAAAGAACTTTACCAGTAAATACTGATGTTGAACAAATGACAGGAAGAGTTGGTGATTATATAACTATTGAAGAGATAATGAATTAGTAAAAAATAAGAGTGGTTTCCGCTCTTATTTCGCTTTCTTACATTCATCCGTATGATGTTTTTAAATCCAAAACCTCAACTCTCTGCTATAAAAAATTAATTGTTACTTTATTACTATTTAGTTAATATCTCTTCAAAAATAGAAAGATAATTATTACAATGGAAAACTCACAAAATATACCAGATATCAAAAGAACTTTTATTCAAGATCATAAAAAAATAGACTTTACATTCGTACAAAATAAATTTGATTTTATAGTTGAAGAGATACCAAATAGAGAGTTTAGTGGAACTGGAAATTTTCTTATTTTGAAAATAAAAAAAGAGTGGCTTTCTACTTGGGATTTGATTCGTGAAATATCAGAAACACTTGATATTGATGAACACAAAATAGGGTACGCAGGACTTAAAGATAAAAATGCCACAACTACACAATATATAAGTATTCCACTTATTAAAGAAAAATACCTTAAAGCTTTAAATAAACCAAATATTAAAATTCTTGCTGTATACAAAGACAAAAGTGGACTTAATATTGGGGACTTGACCGGTAATAAATTTACAATTAACTTAAAAGATGTAAAAGAGGAAGTTGTACCAGCTATTTATTCTGTTCTTTCTAAGATTCAAAAGCATGGGTTACCAAATTATTTTGGTTATCAAAGATTTGGCCAAGATTATAATTTTCAAAAGGCACAAGACGTAACTTATGGTGAAGAGATAGTTAAAAATAAGAAGCTTGAACATCTTTTGATTTCGGCATACCAAAGTTATTTTTTCAATGCTTGGCTTTCACATAGGGTTCAGATGTCAAAAGAAGAAAATCTTAATAAGCTAAAGCCTCTTAATGGAGATATCTTTTTAAATAATGACAAAGTAACAATTACGGGTCTTTTGCCTGGTAGAAAAGTTGTTCGTTCAAGTGGCGATGCTCGAGAGATTGAAAAAATGTTTGATGATGAATTTGTTCATGCAAAAGGATTTAGAAGAGAGGCATGGATTAAAGTTGATGATTTAAAAAATAAATACAATGCTGAAGAGCAAAAATTAACATTGTCATTTACTCTTCCTAAAGGGAGTTATGCTACTGTTTTAATAGAAAATATTGCAAATATGAATTTTAAATCTAACTAAAAAGGATGATGTGATTATGAATTGGAAATCTATAAAAAATCAAATGACTACTTTTTTAAGAGAAGAAGTTGCAAAAACTGGATTATCAAAAGTTACAGTTGGGATAAGTGGTGGACTTGACAGTGCTGTGGTTGCGGTGCTTTGCAAAGAAGTATTTGGGGATAATATGAGCGGGGTTTTCATGCCATCTCAATTTTCAAGCAAAGAAAGCATAGAAGATGCAAAAGAACTTTGTGAAAGATTTAATATTAAATATGAGATAGTAAGTATTGCTCCAATGGTTGATGGTTATTTTAGTTCAAATCCTGATGCAACACCTTTGCGAATCGGAAATTTTAGTGCGAGAATGAGAATGAGTGTACTTTATGATATTAGCGCAAGAGACAATTCTTTAGTTGTTGGAACTTCAAATAAAAGTGAGATTTTACTTGGTTATGGAACAATCTTTGGTGATACTGCATGCGCACTAAATCCAATAGGAGAGATGTATAAATCTGATGAATTTGCTTTTGCTGAATATTTAGATGTACCGGCTTCGATTTTGAATAAAAAACCAAGTGCAGATTTGTGGGCTGGGCAAAGTGATGAGGAAGAGATCGGATATAGTTATCAAGTGATGGATAATATGTTGAAAAAAATGATTGACAATGGTCTATCAAAGGAAGATTTGATAAAATCCACTGAAGATAAAGAATTAGTTGACATGTTAGAAAAAAGAATAAAAAACAATGCATTTAAAGGCAAATTGCCATTGATTGCTAGAATAGACTTTAAGGAGCAAAAATAGTGAAAAAAGATATACCTTTTTATAAACCAATGATAACTGATGAGGAATTAAAGCAATTAACTTCAGTTTTAACACTAGAATCTAAATCAAAAGTTGAAGAATTAGAAAATGAAATTAAAGAATTCATAGGTGCAAATCATGTTGTGTCAACATATAATTCAACTGCAGGATTGCATTTAGCACTTAGTGCTATGGACCTAAAAAGAGCCGATAAAGTTCTTATGAGTGTAAACTCTTTCCCAAATCTTCCAGAAGTTGTAAGACATTTTGATGCTGAACCAATTTTTATTGATATTGAATCAAATGGTTTAAATATTGATATGGATAAGCTTGAAGATTATATTAGTAAAAATAACTCTAAAAAACTTAGAGCAATAATTGTTACATTTGTAGGTGGAGAAATACCAGATTTAGATAGATTGTATACAATAAAAAAGAAATACAATATATTGATCATTGAAGATGCATCAAATACTTTGGGTGCCATGTATAATGACGAACTTGTAGGAAATATGAATGCTGATATGACTGTATTTTCGATGAATCCTGCCAATGGAAAAGCTTCTGTTGCGAACGCTGGCTTTATAGTTACAAATAATGATGAGCTTGCTACTAGAGCTAAGCTTTTAAGAACACATGCAATAAATAGTAGTTTTGATGCCTTTGGAAATCTGGACTATATCTATGATGTTGTTGATATTGGGCATAAATACGATATGACAGAGCTTGATGCAGCTTTCAATCTTGCGCAATTTTATAAATCTAATTCATTTATTGAAAGAAGACAAGAGATAGCTAAGCTATATATTGAAAATCTTCAAGGTGTAAAACATGTAACTGTTCCTCCTTTTAGCGAAGATCATTTATTTACGCAATTTATTGTAAAAATCTCTAAAAACAGAGATGGTTTTGCTAGAGAGCTTAAAAAAGAAGGAATTTCAACAGGACTTACATATATTCCTTTACATCTTTTAACTTACTACAAACAAAAATATCAGTTAAAAATAACAGCATATGGAAATGCTTTGTCAGCTTACGGACAAATACTTTCACTTCCAATGTATCCATCTTTGAGTGATGAAGATGTTCTTTACGTATGTGAAAAAATTAAACAAATATCTAAAAACTGGATTTAATTATCAAAAGTTATATAACTAATTTTGCAGTAAAATGGATTGAACAATATTTGTTCTTTCCAAATCTTTTCCAAAGACTTATATCTATCGCTTTCTTTCCTTTGACGATTATTTATTGCATAATAGTTGCTTACAAAAGATTAAATGCCAATCCAATTGATTTCGGATTACCAATCATTAGTATAGGGAATTTAGTTGTAGGTGGAAGCGGTAAAACACCAATTACTATTGAACTTGCAAAAGATAAGCAAAATGCATTTATTATCTTACGTGGATTTGGGCGGGCCTCTAAAGGCTTATATGTAGTTTCAAATCAAGGTAAAATTCTTGTAGATGTTGAAATAAGTGGTGATGAAGCAATGCTTTTGGCGCAAAATTTACCAAATGCTTCGGTTATTGTAAGTGAAAATAGAATCGAAGCCATCCTTAAAGCTAAAGAGATGGGGGCGAAAATAGTATTTTTAGATGATGGTTATTCGCATCACAATATTAAAAAGTTTGATATATTGATTAGACCAAAAGATGAGCCTACGAATTTATTTTGTCTGCCAAGTGGAGGATACAGGGAAACCAAAATGATGTATTCATTTGTTCCTGTTGTTTTACGAGATGGCGAAGATTTTAAACGAATCATCAAATTCAAAAAAGATGGTTTAGAACTCAAGGAATTACCATCAAATGTTATTTTGCTGACAGCTATATCAAAACCACAAAGACTACTTGAATTTTTACCTAAAAATATAACCATGAAATCATTTGCCGATCACCATTCATTTACAAGAGAAGAGATTAATGAATTACTTCTGAAGAATAATGACACATATTTTATTGTTACACAAAAAGATATGGTTAAGCTTGCTGTATTTAATCTTACTAATTTAATTTTGATGGATTTAACAATAGCAATGATTAAAAAAATAGATCTGCCACAATAATTAAACCGACATAAATTACTAATCGCATTTTATATTCACATAATAATTTTTATCTAAAATTATAAAATATTATACAGAAGGAATAAAATGTACAAAAAAATCATTCTCTCAATCTTAACATGCGGATTATTACATGGTGTAGATATTGTCAAAAATGATGTTTTAACATCAGAAAAACTTATGGAAAATTATAAAAAAGATGTTAAGACTATAAACACATTAGAATTGTCTCAGTTGCTTAAAACAAATCCAAATACTAAAATAATAGATGTAAGAATTAGAGCTGATATCGCTAAACAAGGTGGATATATAAAAGCAAATAAGGTTACAAATATTTCTCGTGATAAATTAGAGTTTATGATTGCAGATCATGTTAAAGCAGATGAAACTTTTGTGGTTCATTGTTATACAGGTAATATTAGTCTGTTGGCCGCAAAGCATTTAAAAGATATGGGATACAAAAATGTACTTTGGTATAAAGATAGCTTCAAAGGTTGGAAAGAAGCTGGATTAGAAACACGAAATATAGATGGATATATTGAGTCTATGTTATTTCGTCCTATTGAGAAAGTTGCGGATGGAGTTTATGCTTCAATAGGTGAACTTGGACCTGGCACATATGAAAATAGTGGACATAATAACAATTTAGGATTTGTAATCGGAGATGAATCAGTGCTTGTTTGGAATGCAGGTGGAAGCTATTTGTTGGCAAAAGCACTTCATGAAGAGATAAAAAAGATAACAAATAAACCTATTAAATATGTTGTTTTGGAAAACTCTCAAGGCCATGCTTCTTTAGGCAGTGGATACTGGAAAGAACATGGAGCTATAATCGTTGCACAAGAAATAGTTCAAAAAGAACTTATAACTGATGGTAAAAAAATTGAAGAAAGCGCTAAAAAAAGATTACAAGATAAATATCTAGGAACAAGTATTGTGATGCCAGATATTATTTTTAAAGACAACTATACTATGGATTTAGGGAATAGAATCGTTGAGGCTAAATATTTTGGATACGCACACGAGAAAGATGACATTATTATTTGGTTGCCAAAAGAAAAAATAACTTTTGCGGGTGATTTGGCTTTTTATCAAAGAATGCTTCCAATATTTGAAATAACAGAAACAAAAAAATGGCTTTTGGCATGGGAAAAATTTGAACAACTTGGAGCTAAAATAGTAATTCCTGGGCATGGTGATGTTACAGATATGAATCATGTAAGACACCATACAAAAGATTATTTAGTTCATTTGCGAACAGAAATAGGTAAGATCCTTGAGGCTGGAGAAGGTCAAGAAAAAGCTTATCTAATTGATCAATCAGAGTTTGAAGACTTGGATGCTTTTAATCTTTTAGCTAAGTTAAATGCTGGAATGGTTTTTAAACTTATGGAATTTGAAGAATAAATAATAGATTTAAAAGGGGAGAAAATGAAAATGATAATTTTAGGCTCAATATTACTTTATTCATCACTAACTGCAGCTGATTTGAAAGTTGATTTTTTGGATAAAAAATGGGACGGAGTGAATATTCCAAGAGATGAGGTTTGTTCAAATTACAATATTGAAGCTGGTTCTACTCCATCTCTTCGTATTTCAAATATTCCTTCAAATGGATCAAAAATTATTTTCACATACAATGATAAAACATTCAAGCAAATGGATAATGGTGGTCATGGAATCATCTCTTATGATATACCAAAGAATTCAACTACGATTGAAATCCCATCTTTAATAGGTGAAAGTTTTGAATTAAAAGATGGATTTAAAATCGTTCAAGCACACACAGGAATAAGATTTAATAAAACTGCAGGAGCTTATTTGGCACCTTGTTCTGGCGGTAAAAATAATACTTATTCTGTAAATATTAATATTGTAGATGATACAAATAAATCAATAGCTGTGACAGAATTAATTTTGGGTAAATTTTAACAATCTAACATTTTCGCTGGATTTTTATTTTTAAAGTCCAGCTTTCGTATATACATTTCTAGGATTCCATAGAATCCATCCATTGCTTCCAAAATCGTCACTAGCTTGAATTTGTTCCCTAATTTCTTTATCACCATAAATTCGTCTATCAAAAGCGTAATCCCTAAATGCTTGTAGCCAAGGACGGTAAGCCAAAGTAGAGCCTTTTGATTTTAAAAGTGCTTTATCAAGTGATTGTTTTACTATTTCATAGTTTGCAATGACTGGATTTTTATGATTAGGAATTCCATTGTGAAATCCACTAGGATAAAGCATTGGTGACATATAGTCAACAAATGGAGCCATCGCATCTATCCTTTGGCCGATTTCTATGTCTCCATTGTGCCAACTTGCGTATCCAAAAATATCAGCAGAAATAAAAACATTATATTTTGTAAGCCTTTCCCTTGCTGTTTTTAAAAAACCAGAGATAGCTTTAACTCTTTCGATTTCAGTATTTGGAACAGAAAATACGATCCCTTTTCTATCAGGAAATCTAATATAGTCAAATTGAATCTCATCAAATCCCATTTTTGCAGTTTCTTCGGCTATCGAAATAGGGTATTCCCAAGAATTTTTTATAGATGCATCAATCCAGTATAAACCTTCTTTGTCTTTGAAAAGTGCACCATTGATCTGTTTAACACCATATTCTGGATGTGCTGTAATGTATGGTGTGTCTTTAAAGGTAACAATACGAGCAATAGTGTATATGCCTTGCTTTTTTAAATCGTTAACAAATTTTTTCATATCTTTGAAAAGTATTAATTGTTGAGCACCAATTTTATTGGCAATAATGTTTTGAACTTTAAATGCTATTTGTCCTCTGTCCATTTTGATGTCAATTACAACACCATTTAGCTTGGTTGTTTTTATTAGTTCTTTTGCATTTCCCATGATTTTATCATTTGTTGCACCAAAACTTGAAAGATATAATATTTTTGGTGTTAATGGATTTAAATACATTTTTCCACTTGTAACGTAAAATTTCCTATCGTAACCGATAGCACGGATACCTACCGTTGAGGCATTTTTAATATTAAAAGTACCATTCGTATCTGTTTTGTATTCCAAATTATTCGCAATAATAATTGCATTTTTAATAGGTAAATTTGTTGATTTGTCATAAACTATCCCAGTAATTGAAGCAAACGAATAAGAGATAAATATAGTTAATATGAGAAAAGAGCGCATATTTCATATCCTTTGATAATAAAATTAAACATTAATAAAAAAAGCTCCACCTAAAAAGTCTTAGACTAGCTAGATGGAGCTTTATGGTACGCCTGGCAGGATTCGAACCCGCAACCACCGGGGCCGAAACCCAGTGCTATATCCAGTTAAGCCACAGACGCATATAATATCAAAATGGGATTGTATCTTGAAAACTTTAAAATAACATAATTCAAAAATTCATTTTAATCTATAATCAAGATAAAAACACTTTTTGAGTAAAATCTTAAAAATTATAGTAAAAGTAAGGAATAAAAAATATGGTATTTACAAAAGAAGAATTTGCGGCAAAAGTTAAGGAGATACAATCATCTTCATGGTATAAAAATCCAATCGGTTTTGGAATAGCTAGAATCGATAGAGGACAATTAAATCCAGATAAAACACTACAGGCAACATTTCCAGTTATAAACTGGAATGAGAATTTTGGTTCAGCTGCAGTTTTTATGAACGCTTTGAAAAATTCTGGAATTGAAATAGATACAACACAAAATGAGTTAGTTTGTTCAATTAGTGAGGATTTTTTGGAATCTTGCATGGAAACATTTAGACCATTTATTCCTGAATCTAAAGGTGATGTACACAAAAATGTACAGTTAATTATGCAACTTTCAGCACTAGATTCTGATTTAGGTTTAAGTGAAGATGATTTTAAAGTTGTATTTATATTTAATGATACTGCTCCTGAAAGTGTAGAAAGTGTTTATTTAAAATTATACGCATTAAGTACAGGAAAAGCGGCTCTTAGAAGTTTAAATCTAAATGGAGCATTTGGAAAGCTTACAAATGTAGCTTGGAGTGGAAATACACCCATTGAGCTTGATTGGCTTAGAGAAAACGAATTATCATTGAAAATTAGTGGAAAGTATCCTATTATAGATTTTATTGATAAGTTCCCAAGATTCTTAGGGCACATAATTCCTGCTGATAATACAAGAATTTTGGATTCTAGCAAAGTAAGATTTGGAGCACAATTAGCAGCTGGAACAACTGTTATGCCAGGAGCTAGTTATATTAATTTTAATGCAGGAACACTTGGAGCTGTTATGGTTGAAGGAAGAATTTCAAGTTCTGCAATAGTTGGTGCTGGAAGTGATGTTGGTGGAGGAGCCTCAATTCTTGGAGTTTTAAGTGGAACAGATGGAAATCCTATCAGTATAGGCGAAAATACACTCTTAGGTGCAAATTCAACTACAGGAATTCCTCTTGGCGATGCTTGTATTGTTGATGGTGGATTGGCTGTTTTTGCGGGCACAAAAGTATATTTAAGCGACGATCAGATTGCAAAAATAAATGCTGTAAACCCAGAAGCTAAGCTTTTAAATATTATGAAAGCAAGCGACTTGGCAGGACTAAATGGATTACATTTTAGACAAAATTCACAAACAGGTCAATATATAGTTACAAGAAGTACAAGAGAAGTAAAACTAAACGCAGACTTACACTAAGTATTTCGCAAATTATTAAAAGAGGTTTTTTGAAG
>CAIJNA010000126.1 GCA_903821805.1 uncultured Campylobacterota bacterium
AATTTCATAATTCTTGACATTTTTTCTTCTTCTTGTTGAATAGTTCTTTCACTATTCAAGTTAAATAAATCCATTTTTTTATCAAGATATTGAGTTGTAAGATTTCCTTGTCTAAAGTCCTCATCTCTAACAATTTCTCTATGTAAAGAGATATTTGTTGGGAATCCTTCAATATAGAACTCATCTAATGATCTTTTTGCTTTTTTAACAGCACCTTCCCAGTCTAAAGCCCAAACAATTAATTTTCCAACCATTGAGTCGTAGTTTGAAGGAATTTTGTATCCTGCATATGCACTTGTATCAAGTCTAACACCTGGTCCACCTGGAGTTAAATAATTTGTAATTGTTCCAACTGAAGGCATAAAGTTTTTTTGTGGGTTTTCAGCATTGATTCTGAATTCAATTGCATATCCTCTAAATTTAATCTCTTCTTGTAAGAATTTAAGTTTGTCACCTTCTGCAATTTCAATCATTCTTTGAATAATATCTATACCACTAATTACTTCAGTTACTGGATGCTCAACTTGAACTCTAGTATTCATTTCAATAAAGAAGATGTTGTCTTGTTCATCAACTAAGAACTCAACTGTTCCAACACTTTCATATCCAAGTTTAAACATAGCTTTTGTAGAAATTCTATAAAGTTCTTTTCTAGTGTCAGCATTTAATCTAGGAGATGGTGAGATTTCGATAACTTTTTGATGTCTTCTTTGGATAGAGCAATCTCTTTCTCCAAGATGAACAACGTTTCCGTATTTATCTGCAACAATTTGTATTTCAATATGTCTTGGGTTTTCAACATATTTTTCAATAAAACATTCACCTTTTCCAAAATATTTTATAGCTTCGTTTGTAGCACTATCAAATAAAGTATCAAATTCGCTTTCTTTTCTAACGATTCTCATACCTCTACCACCACCACCGAATGCTGCTTTGATGATAACTGGGAAACCAATTTCTTTTGCTACTTTAGCACCTTCAGCTTTGCTTGCAACTGGCTCATCAGTTCCTTCAAGAACTGGCACTCCAACTGCTTTCATAGCAACTTTAGATGCCATTTTATCTCCAAATAGTGCAATATGCTCTGGTTTTGGACCAATGAAAATAATACCGTTATCAGCACAAGCTTGAGCAAACTCAGCACTTTCTGATAAGAAACCATATCCTGGATGTATAGCATCACAAGAAGCTTTTTTTGCTAAAGATATAATAGTTTCATAATTCAAATATGCTTGCATTGGGTCACCCATAATTGGATAACACTCATCAGATTTTTTAATCCAAACACCTTCTGTATCAACTTCAGAAAAAATAGTTACACTTGTAATTTCTAGTTCTTTACAAGCTCTTACAATTCTTAGAGCTATTTCCCCTCGATTTGCAATTAGTATCTTTTTTATCTTCCCCATAATGGACCCCTTTTTGTGTTTTTTTGTTTTGTGATGTAATAATAGAATAATTCAAATAAAAGTTCTATTTTTTAACCCTAAAAATCTTAAAAACACTAGATAAATGGCTAGATAAAGCATTTAAAAATAATTTTTTGTGATTTTTTAACCCTTTAAATAACAGTTAATTGCTACAAAATCACATTAAACTACAATATACTATGCGAAAATTTGAATTGTGAGTTTATATGAAGTCTCTTGATGTAGCTGTTATAGGAAGTGGAATTGGCGGAAGTCTTATTTCTGCATTAAATGCTGACAAAAATTTGATTATGTTTGAAAAAGACTCAAATCTTGGTGGTTGTGCATCAACTTTCAAGAAGTATGGAAATTACTATAATGCCGGTGCTACAACATTTGTCGGGTATGAAAACGGTCAACGATTGAAAAATATGTTTGATTTTATTGGATTAGCCCCAAATATTACAAAAACCGATATTGCAATAAGAGTCGTTCAAAATGGAAAGATTATTGATAGGATTAAAAACTTTGAATGTTTTTTGGAAAATATAGAAGATGTTTTTCCAAATCAAAATAATCGTCTTTTTTGGACAAAAATAAAAGAGATAGACGAAAAATTTTGGAAATTAAAAAATGTATATTATGGTAAGTTTGGATTTAGAAAGTATGTGAAAACATCAATGTTTTTGGCTGAACTTATCGTCACTTTTAAATCAAGTATTTTTAAAAGTGCAAATTGTTTCATTCAAGAATGCTTAGGTGATATCGGAAAGGACTATATGGACTTTATAGATTCGCAATTATTAATCACTATTCAAACTACATCAAAAGATATATCATTATTGTCTATGGCTCTTGGACTTTCTTATCCTTTTCATGATGTTTTTTATGTAAACGGTGGAATGAGTGCATTAATTGAAGATATTGTTAAGAAGGTTGAAGTTAGAAAAAATGAAGAGATTTTAAAAATTAAAAAAGATACTAACGGATGGATTTTAAAAACTACAAATTCTGAATATAAGACAAATAAAGTAATTTTGAATAGCTCTATTTATCAAAGTGCGAATTTATTTGAAGATAATGAGATCATAAAGTATTACAATCAATTTAGTTTCAGTGACCAAAGTGCTTTTGTAACATATATTTCTCTAAATTGTGATCTGGATTTTTTAGAACATTATCAGTTTATTTTTGACGATATCTTGCCAAATAGTATTTCTAGATCTTTTTTTGTTTCTTTTAGTCAAAAATACGACGAAAAATTTTCTAAAAATGGCTACAGTATTACAATTTCAACACATACAAAAGCAAATTATTGGAA
>CAIJNA010000127.1 GCA_903821805.1 uncultured Campylobacterota bacterium
ATATGTAAATCCGATGACTTTATACCCCTTCTCATAATATAGATTTTAAAGCCATTTTTTTGTCATTCTTTACATTTTATTTTTATAGATGTATGATTTTCTCAAATTAATCTGAGGAGAATATATTTTATGAAGTACAAACAGAAAAAAGAGCTATTTAAACAACTCGAATCTATTGAGGATTTCAGGATTCATGTAGGTAAAATAGTCTATCCATTAGCAGAAGTTCTTTTTATGACACTATTTGGGTTACTTAAAGGGAAAACTACATTTGAGGAGCTCCATGACTGGATGGAGTTTAATAGAACAAATACACTTTTTTTAAAACTTTTCCAAAAAGAGGAGATAGGTGTCCCTTCTGAATCTACCCTCCATCGAATTCTCATTAATGTTGATAATGATAAGCTTGAAACTGTATTTAGGGGGTATTTTAAAGCATTCACTTCAAGTAAGCAGATTGCGGTTGATGGGAAATGGCTCAACGGAAGTGATGCTAATGGTCAGTACACACAGCAGAAGCATAAGTCAATATTGAATTTCCTAGACAAAGAGAAGAAAATTGTAATTGGTCATCGTTTCATAGGAGATGATAAAAAGAGTGAAATCCCTTCATTTCAAGAGGAGCTGGAAAAGAATGAACTTTTTTGTGATGAAGGACAAGTATTTTCTTTTGATGCGTTGATGACACAATCTGAGATTTTAAATAAAATCAATAGCGGTAAAAATTTCTATATTGCAAAACTCAAAGGTAATCAAAAGAACCTCAAAGTTAAGGCTATTGAAACTGCTGCAGCTTTTAGCGGTTCAACGAGTTTTAATGAAGAGACTGGTTATAAGACTGAAGGCAATAATCAAGTAGCGCGTAGAGTCGATGTCTATCAAAGCCCCTCGTGTGACCGTGTTATGTACGACAGTAACTTTGACAATATTCAATCCATAATAAAAGTAACAAAAACAACGACAAACCTCACTACTGGTGAGGTTAAACAAACCACACAGTGGTTAATAGCTAATTTTAAACAAGATGCTAAGGCATTTTCTAAAATGATCCTACAGCATTGGAGAGTTGAGACATACCATTATCATTTAGATATGTTGACCAAGGAGGATGATCATATTGCCTATATCAACCCCTTTAGCATCTCTATACTCAGAAGCTTCTCTATCAATTTGTATCAGCTCTTTTTTAACCAATACAAAGCTCAAAAGATAAAGGTTAATGAAGTACAAACCAAAAAACCGTTAACTATGGCAAGAGTCAAACGATATTGTGAAAACTCAGACCAATTTATGTTAGATATTTTCGAATCATCAGAATAGCTCAGACTCTATTTTAAATATCACTTATATCGGTACAAAAATACAAAGGGTCATGTGCGCCCTAAAAATAGGGAAAAGAGATCTTTTGGAGCCCGTATCACATATTGGCTCCAAAATACTATTGTCTTCGAAGGGTTAGTTAGCGTCAATAATCAGCTTTTTCTGGGTTTTTGCTATTTTTTTAAAGTCATCGTATTTACATATTATTTGATTGATATTGACTCCTTTTGAGTAGTGATGTGACAATATTGTGCTATAATTGCAAAAGGTCTACAAATAAATTTTGCAAATATAGGAGGATATATACTACATGATAAAAAATATATTATTACTACCAATAGTTTTAATAGTGA
>CAIJNA010000128.1 GCA_903821805.1 uncultured Campylobacterota bacterium
TATCTTTGATAAAAAAAGATCAATCCAGTTTTTTTTAAAATAAGATAAATAGGCAATTAAGGAACCGAAAGCTAAAAATCTCAAACAGCTAAAAAAATGATAATATGAAATTGCCCAATTTACACTATTTATGAAAAATAATTCAGAAGTGATAATGAGGGCGATAACAATGAAAGGGAAAAAATATTTTTTGCTTAAAAAATAGAATACAATTGGCCATAAAAGATAAAACTGTTCTTCAACTGCAACACTCCATTGAACCCCGAGAATACCTATACTTGGATTACCGTTATAAATGTGATCAAAGTTTGTTGCAAAAATTATATATAGCAAAAAGTTAGCATTCTCGGTGTAACGATGTCCCATTAAAAGAGAAATTATTGGATATATTATAAAGCCTATAAGTATAGTTAGGTAGTATAGAGGCCATATTTTAAGAATTCTTCTTACATAGAAATAAAAAATGTTTATTCTTCCTTGTAATGTTTGCTCTTCCAGCATAAGATATGTTATAAGAAAGCCGCTTAGAATAAAAAAAAATATTACTCCATAACTTCCTCCATTACCTCCAAAAGAGATTGTAAATTTAAGCCAGTTGTATTTCTTTTCGGTTGGATATTCGAACCAAAAACTAATATGGTAAAGTATAACAGTAAAAGCCGCTATAGCCCTTAATGCATCAAGGTTCTCAAAATGAATGAACTTGTTTCCTTTAATCATTTTTTTTGTTCTTAGGAGTGATTTGTATTTAAAATTATTCAGTATTGTAATTGATGTTTTGCAACTTTAATTTTTTTGTACCCAAAACTTATTGAAACATTGTAATCACCCGAAAAAATTATATTTTTAAATTACCTTTTCTTTAAAGAGTAGACATAAAATCTTGGAAAGTAGTTTTCATTTTGTAAAATGTATTCAATTCTAGTATCCCAGAAAATTGTAATAAAGCTGTTTTCCAATATATAATTATGATTTATTGTCGTTCCATATTGGGATTCACTTTTTCTATAATCTTCTTGAGAGACATACTTGATAGGTTTTCTATGTAGTAGTAATTCAGAATTGAAATTTATATTCCATATGTTTTCATACTCAGTATTTATAAATTGCACAGAATTAGAGATGCCTAAAATTGGTCTACAAGTCTCTTGATTGTTATTTTTTGCTTTTAATTCATATGTCTCTCCAGTACCTAAGTGGTATTTTTTTGTTATGCGGGCCTTTTCTTTCAAAACCTCGGAACATTCTTCTATAGGAGGGAATAATCCAGGATTAAGATAATTTTCGATTGCAATAAGGTCATTTGGTGCGCTTGATTTGAGCAAAAAATCTTTTGCTTGAAGTCTTTCATCTTTTTTGAAATTGATAAAATAAGCTATTTGAAAAGTAATACTACAAATATATACAAGGTTTATGATAGCAATAAAATTTCGAAGAAATTTGTTGTTAATCATCGTTATGAAAAAAAATGTCGATAATAAAAGCAATACAGATATTAGTAAAAAATAGTGAGGTGCGTGAAAATTAAACAAAAGAAGAGGCGCTAAA
>CAIJNA010000129.1 GCA_903821805.1 uncultured Campylobacterota bacterium
TCAAAATAAAGATTGTAATTTAAAACTTCAAAGCTTGGTTTATAAATAGAGAATGCATCTTTAATTTCATCAAGTGAAAGTATTGATTTTTCTTTTCGTGTTATTTTGTAAATCTCTTTAAATGTATTTGATGTAAAAAGAACAGCTTGAAATTTTTTTGTTTTTGGAACAATATATTCTAGTAATGCAGGAAGATTTTTTGACCATTGTAGCGCTGATGATGAAATAATAAGATCAAAAGACTTTTTGCATATCTCCTCTCTAAATTCATGGCTATCAAAATCAAAACATTTAACTTTTAGATTTTCTTTTTTAGGGTGCAATTCACACATTTTTGAAGAAAAATCTACTGCCAAATAATTATCAAATTCCCAATTAATCTCTCTAAAAATTTGACCAGATCCGCATCCTAATTCTAATATATTTTTAGGATCATCAGTTATTTCTCTTGCAAGAGCTTTTGAAATAATTCGTTGAATGATGTTGTGATCATCGTAATCTTTGGCGTATTTGGTAAATTTGTTTTCTACAGTCATACCGGAATTTTATCTTTATATTAGTAAGCTTTGGATAAAATCCGAAAATTTAAAAATCTAGGATATTCAAATGGCATCAACATTATTGATAGTACAACTTGTTTTGACAATACTGATAATTATCGCAGTATTATTGCAAAAAAGTTCAAGCATGGGACTTGGGGCATATAGTGGAAGTAATGACACAATGTTCGGAGCAAAAGGACCTGCAAGCTTTCTTGTAAAAATTACTTTTACCCTTGGAGCATTATTTGTGATTAACACAATAGCCTTAGGTTACACATATAATTCTCAAAGACAAAAAAGTGTTGTTGATACGGCAAATGTACAAGGCTTAATCCCAACAGCACCAATAAGCGCTCCAGCAGCAGTTGCTCCAGTTGCACCTACATCAAATGCCGCTGATTCAACACAAGCTATTCCAGCAGCACCATCTGGAAAATAATTCCAGATTTTGACTGCTGAGAATATAAATAAAAATCAATTTATACTCAAGGAGAAAATATGTTAAACGAAATATATAGCGAAGCAAAAGCAGCTATGGAAAAAAGTATCGAATCTTTAAAAAGAGATTATCAAACATTGAGAACAGGTAAAGTTAATCCAGCTATCTTGGATAATGTAACTGTTGATTATTATGGAAGCAAAACAGGTCTTGCTCAAGTAGCTCAGATTTTAACACCAGATGCAATTACTATTAAAATTACTCCATATGAAAAGAATTTAATTGGTGCAATTGAAAAAGCGATCACTGTAGCAAATATTGGAGTAAATCCAAACAACAATGGAGAATGTGTTCAATTATTTTTTCCACCAATGACGGTTGATCAAAGAAAAGAAAGCGCTAAAGGTGCTAAAGTAATGACTGATAATGCTAAGGTTGCCATTAGAAACATTAGAAAAAATAGTAATGATAAAGTAAAAAAATTACAAAAAGACAAAGTAATTTCAGATGACGAAACAAAAAAAGCAGAAGCAGAAGTTCAAAAAATAACAGATAGTTTCATTCTTAAGGCTGACGATACTTTTAAAGTAAAAGAAGCTGAAATTTTAAAAGTATAATTATGAATGTAGAGCAAATATATAAAGATGCATCAGCTCTTTTAGAGGGGCATTTTAAATTAAGTTCTGGTAATCATTCAAAATATTATCTTCAAAGTGCAAAAGTTCTTGAGGATCCAAAGACTGCTAAGCTTTTAGCTGACGCATTGGCTGTACAAATTAAAGAAAGTGGTATTAAGATTGACGCAGTATGTTCTCCAGCACTTGGCGGACTTATTGCTGGATTTGCTCTTGCAACGGCCTTGGATGTAAGATTTATTTTTGCTGAACGAGTTGACGGCGAAATGAGTATCAGAAGAGGTTTTGAAGTTAAGCCAGGAGAAACATATCTTATCTGTGAGGATATTATAACAACTGGTGGAAGCGCATTAGAAGCCGCAAAACAAATAAAATTAGCAGGCGGTGAAGTTGTTGCATATGCAGCTTTAGCAAATAGAGGTTTTTGCGTGAGAAATGGCGTTCAAGGTGAGCCAAAATCAAATTGTAAATTACCTTGCGATGTTCCACTTTTTGCTTTAGCTGATTTTACATTTGAAATGTATTCTCCTGAAGACTGTCCTATGTGTAAAGATGGAAGTGTAGCCTATAAACCAGGAAGCAGAGGAAATTAATTTTCCCTGTTTTTTTATTTTTTCATCTCAATAAACAAAATATGTGATTTAGTGAGAGCACTTATGGTTATATTTACTTCATTTATTATCTCTAAAGCATCCCCATCATTTAATTTTATCCCATTGACATCTGAAGCACCCTCAATTTGCACAAAATAAACTTGTCTGTGATTTAACATATCAAACTTTAAATTATTTTTAGCGTCCAATTTTGAAGCATAAATATTAATATCTTGATTGATTTGTATTTTTGAATTCCCATGCTTTGAGGAAACTATGTTTAATAATTTATTATTAAACTCATTTTCTTGATATTTATAAGAACCATAGATTGGTGCTAAATTTTTTTCTGGCGGTAAAATCCATATTTGCAAAAGTCTTAAATCGTTAATATGACTTAGATTATATTCACTATGAATCACACCTGTTCCTGCGCTCATGTATTGAACGTTATGACATCCTAGCGTCTCGCTATTTCCCATTGAATCCATATGTGTTAGTTCACCCTCTACAACATAAGATATTATCTCCATATCTCTATGTGGATGCATATCAAAACCATTTTTTGGATGAATAATATCATCGTTTAAAACTCTTAAAACACCGAAATTCAGATTATTTGGATTTCGGTATTCTGCAAATGAAAAATGAAATCTACTTTCAAGCCAACCTAGATTTGATGTGCCCATGTTTTCTTTCGATAATTTTTTTAACATTTTTATTCCAATTATATTAATTATGTAATCAAAGTTTTGATTTGTTTATCTGTGAAATAGTATTCTTAAGTTGTAAGAGAAAACTTAAGAGGATGATGTAGATCTAATTTTCCATATAAAGTAAACATGTGATAAAATCATTACATTATAAATAAGTTTAAGTGTTCAAAATGGCTAGATGGAGAAATGTAAAAAATGGAAAACTTGTATCTTCAAATAAAACGCAAGCAGCAATAGAAAATAACAATTGTAATGCACTTTTAATACCAAGATTTAAAGCTTTTATAACTGATAGCTTTATGCTTTTCATGCCTCTCGTGTATATTGTTTTTTATTTTATTATGGGAAGTAGAGAAGCGTTTGCTGATGATAAAATATCTGGTTGGGTTTATATTTTAGTTCCACATTTCGTTTCTATTGTCGCTTTTTGGTATTTTAAATCCCAAACCCCAGGGATGAAGGCTTATGAAATAGGTTTAAGTGACGCTAAAACATCAAAAACCCCTACGTTAATGCAGCTATGCGTTAGATATTTTGCAATGACATTATCTGTATTATTAATATTGCCATTACTTATTCCTTATTTCAATAAAAATAAAAAAACTCTTTGGGATTATGCTTCGCAAACTTGCATGAAGCACCTTCCAAACGAATCGATATAAATGCTCTTTGCAAGACTAAGTAGTTTTTATTTTTTTTATTTTGCTGCCGTTGGAGTTTATATTATATTCTTACCAAAGGTTTTACAGGAGATAGGATACTCAACGTTGGAAATAGGGATAGTTCTTGCTCTTGCTCCTTTGATGAGATTCTTAACACCATTTTTATTTCTAAAGCATATTAAACTTACCCAAAAGCTTTTCAAATTAATTTTATTAGTGAGTGTAGGCTCATCATTTTTATTTTATGTAACAATTGAACACTTTTATCTTTTTATGTTAAATAATGCGATACTTGGTGTTTGCCTAAGCGTTCTTCTGCCTTATATCGAGCTTATTTCGATACGGGAACTAAAAAATAAATATGGAAAATCTAGGCTTTTTGGTTCAATAGGATTTGCCGTAATTGGTTTGGTCTTGGCTAAACATTTAAGTGATCCAAACATAGCACTTCACTACTATTTTGTATCTACTCTTTTTACAGCTATTATTGCTTTAAGTCTTTTGAAATATGACGAACAAGAGTGTGAAGTTTCAAAAGCAACCGAAAATTTTTCTTTATTAAGATATTGGCCATTTTGGATTAGCTTATTTTTAATGCAGGTTAGTTTCGGTGGATATTACAACTTTTTTACAATTTATGAGCACGAACACCAAATTAGTATTGAAACAATAAGTTATTTGTGGAGTGTTGGAATATTATTTGAAGTTTTAATGTTTTATTATCAAGCCCCACTCCTAAGATATAATTTGGTTATGATCATCAAGTTTTCTATATTAATAACTGCATTTAGATGGCTATTGCTTTATTTGTTTCCGGATTCATTATCTATTTCTTACTTCACTCAATCTTTGCATGCATTTAGTTTTGGGCTCTATCATAGTGCTGTAATTTTGTACCTCTATAAAATATATGAAAATAAAAAACTTGCTCAACAATTTATGCTTGGGGTTGCATATGGTTTTGGAGGCTTTGTTGGAGCAGTATTGGCTGGATATTTGTATGGAGAATATTTGTTTTTAGCATCAAGCATATTGTCATTATTTGCTTTCGTGTTTATGCTTAAGAAAGAAAAAGAAGTTTTGTCAATTAATAATCACTTAACAAACAAGTAATACAATATGGAATATATAAACAAAAAGGATCAATCATGTTAAATAATGAACCATCAATGGACAAGATAGACGATTATAATGGTATGGAATCAAAAGAAAAAAGAAGCACAGTCAATAAAATTATAATATTTTGTTTGCTCATTGGGGCTTTATTGGCCGGATTAAAGATAGCATTCAATAATCCAGGAGATTATGTTGGAACTCCCCAAAATCCAGGAATAAACACTGCTCGATAATATTCAAAATCAACTTATTTCATGAATTATTGAAATTAATCTTACAAGAGACTTAATTTCAACTTCCTTTAAGTATACTTTAACTACTATTCCGCACAAACTTATAGGGAAATGCTAAAGACAAGTGCTTTAATGTTTTGCTTTGGTCAAACAAAAAAATCAAAAGGAGAACTCGATGAAATTTACTAAATCAGTAAACCAAGCCGAAGTCCAAAAAAAATGGGTTGTAATAGATGCTCAAGATAAAATCTTTGGTAGAGTTGTTACAGAAGTTGCATCAATCTTAAGAGGGAAAAATAAACCTTTCTTTACGCCAAATGTTGATTGTGGTGATTATGTTATTGTTATTAATGCAGGTGGAGTTAAATTTACAGGTACTAAATTAGCAACTAAAAATTACTTTACTCACTCTGGATATTTTGGTAGTACAAAAACTCACAAAATGTCAGATATGCTTACAAATAATCCTGAAAAATTATTTAAACTATCTACAAGAGGGATGCTTCCTAAAACAAAATTAGGTGCAAAAATGCTTAAAAATTTAAAAGTGTATGAAGGTTCTGAACATCCTCATACTGCACAAGTTAAGGGAGAATAATAATGGCAAAAGTATACGCAACTGGTAGAAGAAAAACAGCTATTGCAAAAGTTTGGCTAGAAGTTGGAAAAGGTGAAATTTCTGTAAACGGAAAAACTTTAAATGAGTGGCTTGGTGGTCATGAAGCACTTAAAATGAGAGTTAAACAACCTTTAACAGTTTCAAAACAATTAGAATCTGTAAATATCGTAGCTCAAACATTAGGTGGTGGTTATTCTGCTCAAGCTGATGCTTTAAGACACGGAATTTCAAGAGCTTTAGTTAAATATGATGAAAACTTTAAAGCTATTTTAAAACCATTTGGTCTTCTTACTAGAGATTCAAGATCTGTAGAAAGAAAGAAACCAGGAAAGAAAAAAGCAAGAAAAAGTACACAATTCTCAAAAAGATAATCTTTTTGTACAATTTATTACTTCAAATGGCGGGAAGATTTTTATCTTCTTGCCATTTTTTTTTAGTTTTCTTTTTTATCTTTATAATAAATTTAAACCTTTATTCATCAACACTCAATCTTTCTTTATCATCAAATCCAAGCAGATTAAATCCAATATTGGCTACAGATAGTGCAAGTAGTACAATAAGTGAACATATTTTCAGCAGCTTATTTAAATATGATAAGAATGGAAATATAATTTGTGATTTAGCTAAAAGCTATGAGTTTATAACACCTACAAGATTAAAAATAAAATTAAACAATAATGTATATTGGCATGATGGCATTAGATTCACTAGTGATGACATTTTGTTTACATTTCAAACAATAAACAATCCAAAAATATTTACGCCACTTACAACAAGTTTTGAAAAAGTACAAGATGTTCGCAAAATTAATGACTTTGAAATTGAAGTCTTATATAGGGAACCGTATTTTCAAGCATTAAATATTTGGATGGTTGGAATTTTACCAAACCATATTTTAAAACATGAATCAGATTTAATGACTTCAAAGTTTAATAAAAATCCAATCGGTACAGGTCCTTATGTGCTTAAAAAATTTGAGATATCACAAGATATAATTTTGAATTCAAATAAAAAGTATTATGGTGATGTCCCTAAGATAGAAACAATTAGATATAAATTTGTTCCAGATGAAACAACAGCATTTAATATGCTTATGTCAAAAAAACTAGATATTAATGGGTTAACTCCTTTGCAAATTGATAGGCAACTAGGAAAGGATTTTAGTAAGCATTTTACAGTTTTTGAGAGCTCTAGTTTTTCGTTTACATATTTGGGATTTAATTTGAAAAACAAGAAGTGGCAAAACAAAAAACTAAGAGAGGCAATAAATATAGCAATTGACAAACAAGAAATTGTTGATATATTATTTTTTTCACATGGTCAAGTTTGCAATGGACCATTTTTGCCAAAAACATTTGCTTTTAATGAATCAGTAAAGAAAACAAAACAAAACATTATAAGGTCGAAACAACTTTTAGCGCAGCTGGGTTATAGTAAAAAAAATCGTTTCACTTTCACAGTTTATACAAATTCAAATAACTCTACACGATTAAACGCCGCACTTATTATCCAGCATCAATTAAAAAAAGTTAATATAGACATGAAAATTAAAGTTTTAGAGTGGCAAGCTTTTTTAAATACAGTTGTTTTGCCTAAAAAGTTTGATGCAGTACTGCTTGGATGGGGGATGTCTCTGATGCCAGATGCTAGACCGATTTGGCACACTAAAAGTGACACTAAAGGTGGATTTAATTTGGTTGGATATTCCAATCATATAGTGGACAAAAATATTGAATTATCGGAGAAAACAACAGATATGAAGATTTTATCAAAACTTTATAAAGAGATTTTTTATGAGATTTCAAATGATTTACCATATATATTTTTGTATATACCAAACAGCATTACCGCTGTTTCAAAAGATGTAAAAAATGTTTCCAACTCACTAATTGGTATATCACACAATCAAGAGAGCTGGATAATAAAAGATAGATAAAATCAATTTTTTTTGATTTTATACTAGAGTGAGTATTTTATTCGAGCAAGTATTATAAGTCTTGCTCAATAATTTCTTGGAATCTTCCAAAATAGATTTTTACAGCTTCTGCTAAATCTTTTTTGATTCCATTTATAGATATCTCATCCCCACCAACTTTTCCTATTTTTGTGCATTCAACATTGTTTTGTCCAACAAATGTTTCAAATGCTGGCTCATCATCATAAGATACCTCGACAATAGCTCTGCTTAAACTTTCGCTGAATATGTTTTTTACATCTTGAAGTGGAATAGTTATTGTTAATCCTTTGTTTCCTACTGCTGCCATTTTAGCAGCACTTATTGCAATTCCTCCAACATTTACATCTTTTGCTGATTGTAAAAGTCCTTTTTTATTAGCTTCAATTATGAAATCCCAAAGTGCTAATTCTTTTGCAAAGTCAACCTCAGGATGAGTTCCGGCAACTTTGCCATATATTTTTTTCATATATAAACTTCCACCAAATTCAGGTTTTGTTTCTCCTAAAATATATAAAGTACTTCCATTTTTTTGAACACAAGACGGTAAAACTTTATTCATGTCATCATTTAGACCAACAGTAGCAATTGCA